>JALZCF010000290.1 GCA_030863245.1 Chloroflexota bacterium | reverse complement strand
TGGGCCGTCAAGGGGTGGTCGCCGGTGATCATCACCGGGCGAATGCCGGCGGTGCGGCATCGGGCCACCGCTTCGCGCACCTCGGGCCGTGGCGGGTCGATCATGCCAATGAGGCCGATGAAGGTTAGCTGTTGCTCTACCGCCTCTGCGGTGGTGTTCGTGGGCACTTCATCCAGCGGCCGGAAGGCAACGCCGAGGACGCGTTGGCCATTTGCCGCCAGCCCCGCGTTCGCGGCCAGGATTCGCTCCTCCATCTCCTCGTCGAGCGGGATCGCGTGGTCTCCCACCCATACCTGCTCGCAGATGTCCAGCAGGGCATCGATGGCCCCCTTGGTGAAGGCCACGTAGGGCGCTTCCCGCCAGCGCGCACTTGCCTCGCTCCCCGATGGCGAGGTCTTGTGGATGGTAGTCATCCGCTTGCGCTCGGAGGTGAAGGGCACCTCGTCCACGCGCGGCCAGCGCGCTTCCAGGTCGTCCTTCTCCACCCCCAGCTCGGCGGCGGCCACCACCAGCGCCCCTTCCGTTGGGTCGCCTACCGCGCGCCACTCCCCTTCCTCCTCCTCGCTCGGCTCGAGCACCGCATCGTTGGCCAAGGTCATGGCCCTCACCAGCAGGGCCAGGCTCTGCTCCTCCGGCTCAGGGTTGCTGGAGGGCGCGCCGTCAGGCTGCCAGACCGGTACTCCTTTTTCCAGCAGCGCATCGACCGTGCGCGTGTCGCCCGCAACATCCAGCACCGTCACGGTCATGCGGTTCTCGGTGAGCGTGCCAGTCTTGTCGGAGCAGATGGTGGTGACCGAGCCTAACGTCTCGACGGCGGGCAGCTTGCGGATGAGGGCGTGCCGTGCCAACATGCGCTGCGAGCCGAGCGCGAGCGTGATGGTCACCACGGCCGGCAAGCCCTCGGGCACGACCGCCACCGCCATGCTGATGCCGGTGAGGAAGAGGATCTCCAGATCCTCGCCGCGCAGGAGACCGAGAACGACGACCACCGCGATGATCCCCAACGCCACCACGGCCAGCGTCTTGCCAAGGTTATCCAGGCGGCGCTGCAACGGCGTGGGCTCCCGCTCGACCTCCTGGATCATGTCCGCGATCTTGCCCAGCTCGGTGCTCATCCCGGTCTCGGTGACGACCATCGTGCCCCGACCATAGGTGACCACCGTGCCCATGTAGACCATGTTGAGGCGGTCTCCTAGGGGGAGATCCTCCTCGGGGATGGGCGCCGTCCGTTTTTCCACCGCTTCCGACTCGCCGGTGAGTGCCGCCTCCTGCGCTTTCAGATTGGCGCTCTCGATCAGCCGGCCGTCCGCGGGCACCTTGTTGCCCGCCTCCAGCAGGACGATGTCCCCCGGCACCACGTCGCGTGCCGAGATCTCGACGAGATGGCCGTCGCGCCGCACCCGGACAGTGGGCACGGCGAGTTTTTTCAAGGCGGCAATGGCCTGCTCTGCCCGGTACTCCTGGCTGAAGCCGAGGGCCGCGTTCAGGATGACAATGATCAGGATGACGATCGCGTCGGTGTACTCTTGCAGGAAGAAGGAGACGATAGCCGCGACGATCAGGATGACGACCATCACCTCGATCAGCTGCTCCCACAGGATCCGCCACGGGTTCTTCGCGCCGCGCTCGATCAGCTCGTTCCGGCCGTACTGTTCGAGCCGCGCCTCCGCCTCCGCCGTGGATAACCCGCTCTCGGGGTTGCTTTCCAGCTCGGCAATGACCTCTTCCGCCGGTCGTTGATACCAGTCGCTCACTAGGGGCTCCCTCGGGGTACTTGAAATGATTCTCTTCAGATGCAGCGAGTACCAGCACGAACTGGACCGCCATTCGCTACGGCGAACGAACCACGAGGTAGAGAGGCTCGAACTGGGCGAGCAGTTGATAGTCCGTGCCGGACGACGAGGGGGTGATGGCGTTCCCGTCCCGGTCAAAGGCGCGCACAAAGCGCGATTTTGGTACCAGAATGGGAATGGTTTCATCCTCTTGCGCCCACAGGACGTGCACCTGCTCATTCGGCGCGCTAGCAAATGCGTAGGCCTCCACACCCTCCTGGTACTCGACTGGCCCGGCGTATACGGTATCGCTCAGCTGCTGGATGAGTTGTTGGTAGGCCGTGTAGACCAACTTTCTTTCATTATCCCTCAATAGGTCGGTCTCCCGCCACCCATTGTCGTTGATCGTGTACCACGTATAGCCGCGCACCCCTTCGGCCGTGCCGCGCACGGTGGTTCGCACGGCGTGGTCGGCCTGTGCTTGGTCGAATTGCTCACTGGGTTGCTCGCAAAAGGGGTAGCTTTCGGGACACATGAGGCTGATCTCGGTGACGACGAGTGGCTTATCCACGCCGTACTCGCTCATTACCTGCCGGAGAAAGCGGGCTTTTCCAACCACGAAGCCCCCCCACTCCTCCCACACACCCACCAATTCGTGGTCGATTGGTTCCTCTGTTCCATAGGGCGCGTAGGCATGGTAGGTCACCACATCAAAGTAGGGGGCGGCCCCGGATTCGAGGATCCCCTTCATAAACATCTCGGGTTTACCAGGGTCGGATACCCAATGGGTATCGTAGGTGTAAAGCAGCAGGCCGCCCAGCCATACGGTAGCAGCCGGATCTGCCGCTTTGATAGTGGGTCCAATCACCTTCACCATCTCGCCGTAACGCCGTCCTCCGTAATAGATATCCTGGCTGTCGCCCCAGCAGCCGAGATGATAATCCGGCGGAACCAGTGTCGGGTCCACATCCGGCTCATTTCCCAGCTGCCAATAGTGGACATCGAACTCGGGCCTCTTGTACCGCGTCACCAACGCCCGGACGAAGTCGGCAAACGCGCCTAACTTGTCTTGCCGGATCGCCCCACACGAGGTTGGAAACGGCTCATTGATGGTGGCCCAGCGCGGATAGTCAGAGATAATCACGAGCGGTTTGACCCCCAGCTGCTTCAAGGCACGCAGTTCCTCTTCAAAGGAGGCCAGCTGTTCCCATTGAATCGGTTCACCCTCGTCGGGCTGCAAGGCGCGCCACGAAATCCGCCCGTTGAAGCGCATCCACACTGGCTTCAAATCCCCAATGTGGTCCAGCATTGTCTCCCTTGCCAGTGAGCCACCGCTAAAGTACTCCACACCGAAGGATGGCTGCCAGTTGGGAGTCGGTGAGGGCTGCTGTGTGGCGGTCGGCGAGGGCGGCTGCCGGGTAGCGGTCGGCGAGGGTGATTGCCGCGTGGCGGTGGGTGAGGGTGGCTGCGGGGTAGCAGTGGGCGGCGGCCCCTCATTATCGGTCGCATTGCCTAATGGGACGATTGGTAGATAAAGGCGCCGCGTGTATGGCGCACTTGTGGTCATGGTAGTATGCGTTGCCGTCGCGGTGGGTGCCATAGATGGGGAAGACAGCGCATGGGTCAGGGTGGGGTAAGCCGTCAAGGACAACAACACCAACCACCCGATGACTAGAACAGCATAGGGTTTCACTGCAAATCTCATTTATAACTCTCTCAGTTGGTCAAGGCTATAGGTGCAAGAGCGGGCGCGACTTTACACCAGGGTGGGAAATTGCGCTACTTCTCTGATCCGAGGAGGCGTGTATCTTGCTGGCGGTGTACCAGCGATTCACCAGATAGACGAGGAGCCTTGGAACGATGGGACAATTCAGCTGTGATCTGTCGCAGACACCCTCACGGTTCGAGCACTTCTGGGAACATACGGTGGGGAGTGGGCATGCACCCCTGGCGCTACGAGCGGACTGGCAGGCGCAGTTGGAGCGCTGTCACCGTGAGCTAGGGTTTCGCCACGTGCGCTTTCACGGCCTTCTGGCGCCGGGGATGAGCACGCTGCTCCAGCAGCAGGACGATCTCATCTATTCCTTCTTCAACGCCGACCAGATCGTGGATTTTCTGCTCTCCATCGGGATGAAGCCCTTCGTCGAGCTGAGCTTCATGCCGGAGGTACTGGCTTCCGGACAGCAGACGACCTTCCACTATCGCGCCAACGTGACGCCCCCAAAGCGTACGACCAGTGGGCCACGCTGATCCGCAAGCTGGTATCCCATTGGACCGAGCGATACGACGTGGAGGAGGTGCGCCGGTGGTTCTTCGAGGTCTGGAACGAGCCTGACCGGGAGCAATTCTGGAGCGGCACGCAGGAGGAGTACTTCAAGTTCTACCGCCATACGGTGGAGGCCATCAAGGAAGTGGACGACGCCCTGGTGGTCGGTGGACCTGCGACATCACAGGACAAGTGGATCGAGGCGTTTCTCGACTATTGCGGTAAGAACAACGTCCCGGTCGACTTCGTCAGCACCCATGGGTATCCCAATGACCCGGTAGCCAGTGCAGGTGGCGACCCGAAGAGCCAACTCGCCAAAATTGACCTGGACATCATGCAGCAGAAGGCGCAAGAAGCACACCGCCAGGCAGCTGGGCGGCCCCTCTATTATACAGAGTGGAACACCTCCTCGAACCTGGGCAGTCCCCTCCACGACCAGCCCTTCGCGGCGGCGTTTATCATCAAGATCATCATGAGCGTCTATGGGCTGGTGGAGGGCTACAGTTTCTGGACCTTCTCCGATATCTTCGAGGAGCAAGGCTTGCGCTCCGAGCCCTTTCACGGCGGCTTCGGGCTGCTGACGGTCTATGGTATCCCCAAGCCGAGCTACCGCGCGTTCGAGTTGCTGCGCCGCCTCGGTACCGAGCGGTTGGGCGTGGAGGGAACGCATGAGACGGTGGAGGCCTGGGTCGTGCGTAGGGCACATCAGGTGACCGTGCTCCTGATCAACCTGGCCCTGCCGCACCATCCTGTCCAGACGGAGCAGGTCCGGGTTCGACTCGCTCACGCCCCCGCGCCCCGCGCAGCCTATGTGGAGCGGATTGACGAGGATCATGCCAACCCGCGCCGTACGTGGGTCGAGATGGGCCAGCCGGGCTACCTGAACCATCGGCAAGTAGCACAGCTGCAGGCGGCCTCGCGGCTGGTCAAGGAGCCGATCGATTGGAGATACGAGGACGAGACAATTCACCTCGACATCGACCTACCACCGAACTCTGTTGCGGCAATCACCGTCGAGTTCGCAGTTCTGGCCTGCTCTGGAAACTGATGCGGCGCTGTCCTTACCGGGTCGAAGGATTACGCCGGGCGGGTTTTACAGGTGAGTGGCTAGAGATGGACCCGGCAACATGAGAATGGCTCAAGACAGGGAGGTCAATCATGTGATGTGCCACCAGCTTCTCGCTGGTTAGCATCACTGTTCGACGTCGGTGTGGCGCCCACCTCCACCTCCGTCTCCATCCCTGCCGCCCACCCGGCTTCCCAGAGGGCAGCGCCAACGCGCTTACCGAGGGACTCGATGCACTTGCGCTTGTGGTGCACGACGATGAAGTCCTCTACCTTCCCCAGTAGACAGACAATCAGCTCCGTCTCCCCGAGTACTTCGCCACACTCGAAGCAGCGCAGGTCGCCCCACTTGCCTCAAGTATTCATCCTCGCGCTTGGTGGTGATCATCTCTTGCTCTTGAAGTGAACCGGCAGGATGTGGTTGCACGACTATAACACATATGACGGACTAATTGTAGAGACATAACGGGGTGATAGGGAGGGAGGATAGTCGAGGTTTTCCGCCGGACTATATCATAGGTTGGAGCTAGTGGTGGCCTGCTGCCGTACGAGGATTGTTGTATCCCCTGATCTTTGTCACAGCGGCCGTCGGGTGAAATGAAAAGCCGTAATCCACATACGCTTCCTAAAGTAGAAGCGATGCGCTTCTCCACTCCGCATTTCGCACTCCGCATTTCCGACAAGCTGCCCTGACTCCGTACTACTCCCCCAGACCGGCCTCCATTCGAGCTGGCCGAACGACAACCGCATCGGTCGCCACGCGTCCCACCTCACAGACAAGGGCGACTGCACCGCCCGTAGGCGGCCGGTCATTGTCGTGCACGTCAAAAATCAGGCGATCATCAATCCAGGCCTGTAGGTGCGCGTCCACTACCTGCAGATTCAAACAATAGGTCGTGCCAAACTCCCACGGAAAATCGGTCGCAGCAAGTACCGTCTCGCCGTCGAGCACTTTGACCAACTGTGCTGTGCTATCACGGCGGAGCAATAGGGCATAGTAGCGCTGCAAACCCTGTACATATGCTGCAATGCCGGCCGCGTCCACCATATGCGGTGTTATAGCAGCTCTAACTTGGTAGTCACACCACTCTCGCGTACCTTGGATCAACAGCCCTCGTCCATAGTTCTGCACCAATCGGTATGGCTCCGTCCAGGAAAGAAACTCGTCCACCGCATTGACCCAGGCGCGCCGCCACATCGTCCCCTCGTCCGCTGGCTGCTTGAATGCCACATCCGGCACGCCATCCCAATCGAGGTAGTCCAGGTAGACGCTGCCATCCGCCCGACGCTCAGCGGTCAACTCCACCCCTATCTCTGCTATCGGTGCCCCACCTGTGTCGTCGAGGTGCCACTCAAACAGGTGGTCAGCACCCGGCTTCAAAACTGTCCCCGGGCCATGGCGCCTGACTAGCGTGTCACTAGCACCGTAGGTTCGGATATAGAGCCCGCAGCTCACCGGCACGCGATTTCCGGGATCGGCTGCCACCCTAGCGCGTATCGTCTGACCGGAATAGAGAGTGGGCGATGCCATCAGGGCGTAACCAGGCATCTCGATCGCCTCGGGAGGAATAAAAGTGGCCGTGGCCGCCCGCACTGCACGGCCTGGTGCGAGATGGCAGTAACGTAGCGCGAGGCTGCGCTGACCCCGTTGGCTGTGGCCTTCCACATTTTCGATCGCCGCTGCCGTCCCGTGCGACTCGGCGCTCTCTTCTAAGCGGAAGCCTTGCACCGCCCCGGGAAAGTCAAAGTGGAAGCGGCCGCCCTCCTTTGGCGCCACCGAGTCCATTCCGGCCAGCGCGCGGCCCTTATTGACAATGTGATAGCTCTCGGTTACCGCGTCGGTAATGGCTCGCCCGCCGTCTGCGGTAGGAAGATAGAGCCGGTCGGCTACCGGACCGCGCCAATCCGGTCCCGCCTCGATCCCCGCCAGCCCATTCTTGATCCCCAACAGGCAGCCTAGGTTGCCGGAGTTGCAGTCGGTATCCCAGCCGGCCGTATTCACGATCATCAGCGACTTCTGGAAGTCGTCCTCCCCGTAGAGCAACCCCAGGATGATCAGCGCATGGTTGGGTACGATATGCACGTTGCCGCCGTACTTGTCATAACCGTAATGGGCAACGATACGCTCTCGCGTCTTGCGCCATTCCCGCTCCTGGCTGTGCCACTCACGGATGTCGGCGATCAAACGGTAGATCACCGAATCCTGGGGAATGACGGACACGCCTATATCGAGGAGTGTGTCGATCTCTCTTTCCACAAACGCTTGCGCTTCCATCGCAGCGATTACCTGGGCGCCGTATATCGCCTCTCCATCGTGGCTGACACTCGCCGCCCGTCGTGCCAGATCGGCAGCCAGGCCAGGATTGCTGGGTGCCACCATTCCCCAGCCATCGATGAAGATCTGCGCCCCGATCTGCTCGGCCACCACCCGCCCGTTCAAGCCACAGGATCCACTAAGTGGTGCCTCGATGCCCTCCTTGAGCCGCAAATAAGCAGTGTGCTCGGTGGAGTTCCCCATCCCGCCCCACCAGAGGACTGTGCGCTCCTCGATGATATAGTTGAGCCAGGTTTGACCGATCTGCGCCGCACTGACATTGCGCTGGTTGCCATAATCCGGCAGAGCGCGCAGGAAGGTGAAGGTGCCGGAGATATCGTCGTCGGTAACAACCAGCGGCTTCTGGAGCTGCTCGTGGACGTAGTAATGGATCTCCCCCAGCTCAGCCATGATCCGTTCATAGGTCCAGCCTTCAAAGGGCCGCCCCAAGTATACACCGATGATCTTACCCAGCACGCCAGCATAAACCCGCTCCGCATAATCATGGGGAAGCGCCATACAATCGCCTTCCTGCCTCGTCTTCCCAACAACGGGCGACGTAGCCATTGGAACCACCTCATTACTCCAACCGAAAGTGCCGACATCGACAGCAAGATCTGTGCGTCGGAACCGCTCAGTAAGTGTAGACTGTAGAAGTGTAGACCAGGCCGATTCAAGTCTACACCTCCACGCCCCCCGCTCCATCCCGCAACACCACCTCGTCACCTCCCCTTTGCCTCTTTGCGTCCTTGCCTCTTCGCGTCCTTGCATCCTGGGGTCTTTGCG
>JALZCF010000276.1 GCA_030863245.1 Chloroflexota bacterium | reverse complement strand
CAGCCACCCCACCTCCCCTACCTCAGCCACCCCCCGACCCACCTCGAACACACCTCATCACACCTGAATCCGCACTCCCCACTCTCGTTCGAGCAGGCAGCAGGCAGCAAGCGGCCGGCAGCAGGTTGTATTCCGCACTCTGCATTCTCCAGTCTCCAGTCTCCAGTCGTCACAATTCCAGATTCCGCTAAAAAGGGTTACACTGAAATGAATGAGGTATGGATCCCCTGGGGAGGAGCGCACGATGAACTCCTTCGATCGATTCGTGGCGGCGGAAGCGGCTGAAGCACGTCGCCGGTTGGCCGAGGTACGGGAGACAGAGCGCCTCCGGCTGGCACAGGACTTGCATGATGGTGCACTGCAACAGCTGGTCGGCCTCCACTACCAACTCGCAGAGAGCCGGCGACGCGCCAACGACGCGCTTGGGGCTGACACGCAACAGATCGACGACCTACGTGCGATGCTAGAAGATATCGATAGGGAACTGTTCGCCACGATCAAACTGTTGCGCGGCATCATCAGTGACCTGCGCCCGCCAGGACTGAAGGAGTTCGGGTTGGAAGCCGCACTTGCGGGGTACATCTCCGAACTCGAACGTGAGGGAGGGCCAGCGCTACCGGCCATCGATCTGGATGTGGATCAGGAGGCCAACCACCTTCCGGAGAGGCTGGCGCTCTGCCTCTTCCGCGTGGTACAGGAGGCACTGCGCAATATCGTAAAGCATGCAGATGCTACCCAGGTTCATGTCACGCTCGACATACACCCAACAGAACTCCTTCTTGACATCACCGACGACGGCCGAGGCTTCGAGCCACCCGAGCGGCTCACACAGCTGGCACAAGCAGAGCAGCTTGGCCTCCTCGGCATCGCCGAACGCGTGGAAAGCGTAGGGGGCCGCCTCGACATTCGTTCGGCCCCAGGGAAAGGCACCGTTGTGACGGTGCAGATCCCCTTGGACAAGCAAGGAGTATAGAGAAGATTAGTCTTTATTAGGGGCGGCGCGAAACACCGCAAAGATGGAATTTGGTATAGCTTGAGTGGCCGCTAGTTGTAGGAAAGGGAGAGTCTGTCATGGCAGACACGATCAATGTACTACTGGCCGACGACCACCCGTTGATACGTAGGGGGATGAGAGCGACCTTCATGGCAGAGCCGGACATCACCGTCGTCGCCGAGGCGGTCAATGGCGATCAGACAATACAACTGTGCCACGCCCACCAACCTGACATCCTCCTCCTCGACCTCAACATGCCCGGCCCCGGCCCCGCTGCCGTGATCGAGCAGCTGCGCGCGACGCAGCCGCAGACCAAAATCCTGGTCCTGACCGCTTACGAGGGAGACGCCTACGTGCGTGGCCTGGTCGAGGCGGGGGTGGCCGGCTACCTCCTCAAGGAGGAGGCGCCAGAGACGGTCGTGGAGGCTATCCGCAGCGCCCTGCAGGGCGGCACCTGGTTCAGCCGCCCCATCGTGGACAAGATGTTCCAGCACCCCGCCAACGGCTCCGCCGCGCCCGACATCTTCGCCCTCACCAACCGTGAGCGCCAGGTGCTTGAGCTCATCGGCCTGGGCTGGGATAACGCGCGCATCGCCGCCGAGTTACACCTCGCCGAGCAGACCATCCGCAACTACGCCACTCGCATCTATGACAAGCTGAACCTCTCTTCACGTCCCGAGGCCATCGTCTGGGCCAGAGAACACGGCCTCATCGACGCCCCACCATAAGCACCGCACCCCCCTTCCTCCCTGCCGTTTTCATCCTTCATTCCTCATCCTTCATCCTTAACGAAACGAGACAACCCATGGCGGACAGGAAATCTCCTGGTGAGCAGCAAGACACCCCCGAGGCGAAGCCGGCGGCGCAGCGCGTGCCCGTGGTCGGCATCGGCGCCTCGGCAGGCGGCGTGCAGGCGCTGAAGCAGCTCTTCGAGGCGCTGCCCGCCGATACGGGCATGGCCTTCGTCGTGGTGACCCACCTCGACCCGACGCGCGAGAGTGTGCTCGATGAGATATTGCAGCGTCACACGGAGATGCCGGTCAATCAGGTGGCGGAGCGGCTGGAGGTGGAGGCGAACCACGTCTACGTCATCCCCCCGGCGCGGCGCATCCTCATCACCGACACTCACCTCGACACCTCCGACTTCGAGGAACCGCGCGGTCGACGCCGGCCGATTGACTACTTCTTCCGCAGACTGGCAGAGGTCCACCGCGATTGCGTGGCGATTGTCCTCTCTGGCACCGGGACGGACGGGGCGGTGGGCGTGAAGGCGATCAAGGAGCAGGGCGGGCTGCGCAGTAGGGCGGAGCGGACCTTGCTGGTTCAGATGACGCGCGAGTTACTCTTCAACGTCGTCAAACACGCCAAGACGCAACAGGCCCAGCTGCGGCTGGAGCGGGTCGGTGACAACTTGCACCTGCATGTGGAAGATAAGGGAGCCGGCTCTGACGTCAAGGCTGTCACCGATCCCGCCGGTCCACGGCGCGGCTACGGCCTGCACAGCATCGCCGAACGGCTGCACCTCCTGGGCGGGCGCATGGAACTTGCTTCCACCCCCGGTGAGGGCAGCCGCATCACCCTCGTGGCGCCCTGCCAGGGGGTAGTGAGACAGCACAATACGAAGCGTGAGGAAGGAAACAGGGAAAGGCCACGCATGCACCGCATTTTCCTCGTAGAAGACCACGCCATCATCCGGGAATCCATCTGCGACCTGATTGAGGAGGCTCCGGACCTGACCGTATGCGGCAGCGCCGCCACCGTCGCCGAAGCCCTGCAAAAGGTTCCCGACCTTGACCCAGACTTGCTCCTAGTGGACCTCTCCCTTCCCGACGGGAACGGCTACGAGCTGATAAAGGAACTCCAGGCCGGCCACCGTGCTATGCCTGCCGTCATCATCTCCGGCCATCCCAGCAACCAGTACCGCGCCATAGCCAGGCGCGCCGGCGCTGCCGAGTACGTCGACAAGATGGACGCCCACCTGACCCTCGTCCCCACCCTCCGCAAGGTGTTGGACGACAGCCAGAGCGCGGACACGCCACCGCCACAGGAAAGAAAGAGTGTGCTCGGCTAACCGTTGAGCGCGTGCCAGGGGTGCCGCCCAAAACTCCTGTGCAACTCAGCAAGCCGTGCGCCTAGTGCGCTTCGTCCCGCGCCTGCTTCGGTTCCTCCTCTTGCTCGTGCTCTTCATGAAGAACCGTGGCCATGGCAATGGCTTGCGAGACGGGATTGGGCATGGCTTCCAGTAATTGCTCACGACAGGCATAGATCGATACCTCGTCGACCATCGGCCTGGCCCTGTACGTCCCGCTGGATGACAGGCAGTTCTTGCTCGCGCGATCTGGCCATAGTACCTGTTTTCAACAGTGGCTCGTGAACGAGTTGTACGATTCGATCGGCGAGCCGCGCAACTGGGAGAACGTAATCAACCGCCTCGTATTGCAAAGCTGCCATGGCATGCTGCTATACCGCGCCTCCGCGGGCGCCTGGACGATAGTGGTGCCGCCGTAGCTCTTGATGACCATCATTCCTAGCGCCCCATCGTCAAGCATGCCGGATAAGAGAACCCCGACGACCCGGCTACCGAAGGCGCGCGCCGCCGTGCGGAACAGGGGATCGATAGCCGGTCGGGTGCGGTTCTCGCGCGGGCCACGGTTCAACGCAGTATGAGTCTCGTAGAGCACCATGTGCTGGTCGGGCGGGGCGACACAGATGGTGCCCCGTTGGATCGGCATCCCATCCTCTGCCTCCACCGCGGCGAGCGGACCGGTGCGATCGAGGATGGGTGCCAGGAGACCGGAATGGTTGGGGGCCACATGGATCACGACAAACAACGCCGCCGGAAGGGTGGCCGGCAAGTCGCCCACGAGCTGCAGCAGTGGCTCGAACCCACCCGCCGAGCCACCAATCACAATAATATCACGCCCCCCATTGGGCTGGCTAGCTGCTTGCTGTTCCGCCACGTTCTCGCCTCCTCAATGCTGGATGTACCCGCTCGCACGGCGAGCATGCATCACGCGACGCCGCATCGATCTGCCCGGCTCAGTACCAAACCCCTTGTTCAGCACGGGGCATAGCACTTCATACCAGCACATTTCGTTCCCACATGTTGCATGCTGCATGTTGCATGCTGCATGCTGCATGCTGCACGGCAGGCGGCAGGTCGTATTTCGCATTCCGCACTCCGCACTCCGCATTCCACCTTTGACTCATTCCGCACTTGAGTGCTTCATCCTTCATCCTTGCTTTTTGCCACGAGCGTTTCAGAATATGCTATACTGTAGGTATGGCACGCACCAAGATGTTTGACGAAGAGCGGGTAATTGAGCAGGCGATGGATCTGTTTCGGCAGCGGGGTTATGAGGCGACCTCGATCCGCGATCTGGTCGCGCATGTGGGCGTGAGCAGCAGCAGTCTGTACACAACCTACGGCGACAAGGACGCCATCTTCATGCTGGCACTGGAGCGGCACAGCCAGATCGAGAAGGAGATGATTCGCCAGCAACTCGCGGGGTCGACCAATCCCCGCGCCACGATTGAACGCCTGTTTGCCGATCTAATCGAGCAGCTCCTGAACGAGGAGCTGCCCCACGGGTCGCTCACGTTGAAGGCAGCCGTCGAGCTGGGGGTGAACAAGCCGAGGGTCACCGCCTTTCTGCACGAGTATCTCAACGAGCTTGTGCGGCTGTTTTCCGATTTCTTGGAGGAGGCTGCCGACAGCGGCAGGCTCCATCTGCCCGAACCAGCGCCGGATGTGGCCCGCTACCTGCTTTTCGCCCTATTCAACCTGAGCTTCATGGCCAAGGTATACCCACAGCGCGCCCGCTTGGAGAGCTACACCCGCATGGTGCTGCACGTTCTCGATGGCGAAGCAGCTGGGCGATCGTAGCACCCCGGTGCTGCCTTCAGGAGCGTACTCTTTTTTTGCCCGCTTTCTGAAACGACTGTTTCAGTACTTTACTTCGACACCCACAAGGAGTTTTCAACAGTGACAACCAAACTGACCCCTCCCTTTGTCTCCGGCGCTCTGCCGCTCGTGGGACATGCCCTGGAGTTCAAGAACGACGCCGAGGCCCTGGATCGACGCGGCCACGCCGAGCACGGCGACCTCTTCGCCATCAAACTGGCCAACCGGAACGTGGCCGTCGTCACCGGCGCGGAGTACAACAAGCTCTTCTACCTGGAGACCGACAGCTCCCTCAATATCAACGATGTCTACAGCTTTTTGAAGGCTGCCTTTGGCGAGGTCCTCTTTATCGCGCCCAAGGAGAGCTACGAGAACCAACGCCCCATCCTGCGGGCGATCTTTGGACGCGACCAGATGGCCCGGTACGCCGAGGCGATGCAGATTGAGGTTCAGATGTGGTTGGATTCGCTGGGGGATGCGGGCGAGACGGATATTTCCTCCGATATGCTCACGCTCACCCAACACGTTGCGGGACGCGCCTTCATCGGCCCCGAGTTCCGGGACGAACTGGGGGAGGAGTTCTGGCAGGAGTACGAACACATCAGCC
>JALZCF010000247.1 GCA_030863245.1 Chloroflexota bacterium | reverse complement strand
CCCTCGCAGAGCTGGACGCGATTCCACCCAACAACCATCCCCCCGTGACCAACAGCAGCAACGCCACGATACCGCCAGCCAAGTACCTCATTATCCTCAAATCCTTTCTCACAACATAACCAACAGACCCCACCAGCGACGACGCACGCAACTTCGCTACCTACCCCCTACCACCTGCCACCTGCCACCTGCCACCTACCACCTGCCAAAGTACTATGAACGACGCGTTCTATCAAGATTCCATTGACACCCGCTTCTCGGAAAGTACAATCAGCAGGAAGCGACACGTCCCGCTCGAGCCTGGCAATGTTAACGATACTTGCTATTCTCTACAACCTCCTCATCGCGCTCTATCATCTGATCGCACCGATTCACATGGGCCGCCTGCGGGCGCTACGGCCGAGGGAGGCACCGCACATCAAGACGGCGCCGCGTGTCTCGGTGCTGGTACCGATGCGGGACGAAGTAGAGAACGCAGACCGTTGCCTTGGCTCGTTGCTAGCGCAAACCTATCCCGCGGCTCGCTACGAGATCATCGTGATCGATGATGGCTCGACCGATGGCACGAGCGCCCTACTGGCGGAGATCAAGGCTGGACGTGAGCCGTGGGCGCGCCCGCGGCTACGAGTGCTCAAGACCCCGCCGCTCCAACCAGGATGGACGGGCAAAAGCCAGGCGCTCTGGTGGGGGTCACAGGCAGTACCGGACTCCGTGCGCTGGCTCCTGTTCGTCGATGCAGATACCTTTCTGGCGCCGGAAGCACTCGCTACCGCGGTGCGAGAGGCGGAGGCACGGGGCCTCCACATGCTCTCCCTCTACCCGCTTGAGGAACTGGAGAGCTGGTGGGAAAGGGTGATCTTCCCTGTGTCTCTGCTCCAACTATTGCAGAGCGTTGACCTACGCGCCGTAAACGACGACCGGAAGAGTCGTGCTGCCTGGGCCAGTGGTCAATTTCTCCTGGTGCGCCACGATGCATACGAGGCAATCGGTACGCACGAGGCCATCCGCAGCGAGATTCTGGAAAGTGTTGCACTCGCCCGCCGCATGCGGGCAGCAGGCTACATTGTGCGCATCGAGAATGGCTTCCGATTGGTGCGATCCCGGATGTGGGAGGGACTCGCCGATCTCTGGGAGAGCTATCAGAAGCAGGGCGTTGCCCTGTTACAGGGTTCACTCCTGGCAGTGGCGCTCTCCACCCTCATCACCGCTTTTCTCGACCTGCTCCCCTTCCTGTGGCCCTGGGTCGCCTGGAAGCGGGGCCGCTCCCGCCGTCACTTCCTCTCCCTGCTCGCCGCCTCCCTCCTGCCGCCCCTCGCACTGCTCTACCAACGCGTGCGTAGCGCCCGCCACTTCCAGATCTCCCGCTGGTACGCCTTCACACACCCCATCGGCGCTGTGGCTACCCTCCTCATCACCTGGGGCAGTCTCTTTCGACTCCTACTACACAAATCAGTCAGCTGGAAGGGCCGAGAGTATCTACCAAAGTGATAATCTCCCTAATCTGGCACGTTTTCTGCTTTTTTCCCCCCAACGACTCACACGAGCTTGATACATTGCGGAATGCGGAACGCGGAATGCGGAATGCGTAACTAGGAATGAGGTTCACACGCTTACCCACCTCAACCCTAGTTCACGCACCACGCACCACGCTACGAGGACGCGCTGTGTTTCACATGGTTCCCCCTGTGATGCCTGTCGCACACTCTACATGGGACTGAAGCGAGGCGCTGGATGAATGGTCGTCATACATTTTATAGAACCTTAATCGTTGCCTTCACGCTGGCGGGGCTCTACGTGCTCTGGGAACTGGCGGAAATCATCGTCGTATTGGTTGGCGCCATCATCGTTGCCTCTGCCATTCGTCCGTTTGTCAACCAGTTAGCGCAGCTAGGTGTCCCCCGTGGCTTGGCCATCCTTCTTATTTACCTGGGTGGGCTACTCGGGGTTGGCGTCCTACTGGCGGTCGCCATTCCTCCGCTCTTCGGTGTGATACGTGAGCTGATACAAGAAGGAAGTCTGATCTACAGAGTCGGCAATGAAGCATGGGCATGGGCCGCTAGACTTGGCTATCAAGATATCGGTCAAGACCTTCGCAATCGGATTCTTACAGAGTGGGCCCAGCTCGGGACACGCGCTAGGTTCCTTGCGGAGCGCGAGGGTCCCTCCGTCCTCCAGAGCACGGCGGCGGTGCTTGGACAGCTAATTCTTGGTCTGGTTGTGGCCTACTACTGGCTGACGGAGCGCGACGATTTCCAAAAGCTGCTGCTCTCCATCACGCCCATCCGGCACCGTGCTCTCGCGGAAACCATCTTTACCGATGTGGAGCAAACATTGGGCGACTACCTGCGCGGTACCGGGTTGTTGATGCTCTCGATCGGGGTCTCCTCCTTCATCGGCCTTCTCATCCTGGGTGTGCCCTACGCCCTGCCGCTGGCGCTCCTGGCAGGTCTATTTGAAGCGGTGCCGATGGTGGGAGCATATTTGGGGGCGCTCCCAGCGGTACTCGTCGCTTTCACCAATTCACCCGCCACCGGTGTCTTGACGATCCTGCTCTTCGTCGTGATTCAATTCCTGGAGAACAATATCCTGGTGCCGCGCATCTACGAACACAGTGTAGGGCTCAACCCCCTTATGGTACTTATTGCCGTCGTGGCAGGTGCTACGTTGAACGGCTTGGTGGGTGCCCTGCTGGCGATCCCGGTGGTGGGGGCACTGCACGTCATGCTGCGCTACCTTGTGGTCGATCCGATGATCGAGGAGGCAGCCGAGAGCCATGAGGAGCACGGCGTCCCCATCTTCGACGTGGAGAAGGAAGAGGACGAGGAATCAAAAGCCGAGGGGATTATCATCGCGCGCTCCTAGCCCCGCTGTTACAGTTTGCCGCGACTTTGGGGCTGCTCGGAGAGGAGACGCTCGTATGCACCCGCCCACAATTCAGGGCCTCGCGTCAACTTGTTGACGGTGACATCCTGGAACTGGTTCAGGAGCTGTGCGAAGAGGGGCGGGAGTTCCTCCCACTCTTTGTAAACCAGAGCGTTGGTGAGCAGCCGTTCCATTGGCCCAATCCAAGCCCACTCGCGCCGGAAGCGGTCCGCCTTGAGGTAGTAATCTCGCTTCTCCCAAGCGCTCGCCGATTTGTCTATGTTCTCGTGGATCTCCCGTAGCGCGAAGACAATTAGCGCCGCCAGATCCTTGCCTTCCTCATCCATCGCAGGTTTCTCCATTAGCCGCCGTAGCGCCTCTGCAACAGTACGGCGCAGGCGATTGCGCTGCGTCGTAGGGGTTCCCTGTGTATGAACAATCCGACTCATGATCTTCTCCTTCTGTGAGCGTTCGAAGGCAGACGAATTTATCCTTCGACGATTTCATCTATAGAATAGGTGTGCGAAAAATGGATTGTAAATCTTGTTTCCCTTGATCGAAAATTACGTCTCTATGCATACCATTGTCTGGTCACGTTTCGTCCGCGCCCCGTTTCTTCTGGCTCTTTTCTTGTTTCTGACTGTTCTGCTCGCTGCCTGTACCGACACGGCGGCAGGCGATGACAGGGAACTCACGGTATTTGCCGCTAGCTCACTTACCGATGCTTTTCAGGAGCTGGCAGAGCGCTACGAGGCAGAACATCCGGGTGTGGCCGTGCGTCTGAATCTTGGGGCTTCCTCGCAGCTCGCAACGCAACTGATGGAGGGGGCGCCCGCTGATCTCTTCGCCAGTGCCAACATGGAGCAGATGCAGTTGTTGGTGGATGCGGGGCAGGTCGCTCCTGATGCGCCGACGCGCTTTGCGAGCAATCACCTCGTGCTCATCGTCCCGGCTAATAACCCGGCGGCTATTGATTCACTCCAAGCGTTGGCGGAGCCCGGCGTCAAGCTCGTCACCACGAATCCAGCGGTCCCCATCGGCCGATACACGCGGCAGGCGCTGGCGGCGATGGACGAGTCTGGGGAATTCCCCGAAGGCTTCGAGGCGGCCGTGCTGCGTAACATTGTCTCCGAGGAGGCGAACGTGCGCCAGGTCGTGACGAAAGTGCAGCTGGGCGAGGCCGATGCCGCGATCGTCTACGCCTCCGACGTCACGCCCAACGAGCGTGGAGCCCTGGAGCGTATTCCCATCCCTGACCGCTACAACGTGCGTGCCTCCTATCCGATTGCACCGCTCACGAATGTGCGCAACCCGGACCTCGCTGCCGATTTCATAGAGTTTGTGTGCTCTGACGAGGGAGAAGCGATCCTGGCGGAGTGGGGATTCATGCCACCGTGAGCCGCTGGTGGCCCACGGTAGCGGCAGTGGGGCTACTGCCACTCTTCTTCCTGCTACCACTCTTCGCCATTGCCTGGCGCGCATGGCCCGGATTGGGTGAGGCAGCGCGCGATCCGGTTGTGAGTGCCGCAATTCGCCTCAGCCTCGCCACGTCGCTCGTCAGCACGATGCTCGCGATTCTTCTAGGAACCCCGTTTGCCTGGACCCTGGCGCGCCATACCTTTCGCGGCCGCTCTGTGCTGGAAACCGTCGTGGATCTGCCGATTGTGTTACCCCCTGCGGTAGCTGGGATCGGCCTGCTGGTGGCCTTTGGGAGGAGAGGGGTGGTGGGTCAATGGCTCGCAGAAATGGGTATCGAGCTCGCGTTCACCACGGCGGCCGTGGTAGTGGCCCAATTCTTCGTCTCTGCGCCGCTCTACGTCCGTGCTGCCACCAGCGCCTTCCGTGCTACCGATCCGAAATGGTCCGCTGTCGCAGCCACCTTGGGCGTCTCCCCATGGCGCATCTTCTGGCGCGTGACGCTACCCCTCGCAGCGCCCGGACTCCTTGGTGGGGTAGTCCTCTGCTGGGCCCGGTCGCTCGGCGAGTTCGGCGCGACCATCATGTTCGCCGGCAACTTCATCGGGCGCACACAGACCATGCCACTCGCCATCTTCGCCTCCCTGGAAACCGACCTCGACGTCGCCCTCGCCATCGCCCTCCTCCTCCTCCTCCTCACCTTCCTCCTACTCATCCTCCTCCGTCTCGTCGCCCAACAGCACTTTCAAGAATAACGCAAAACCCCCCTACGCCCAACGCACCACGCACCACGCAACATGCAACATGCAACATGCAACACCTTAAACTAGACGCCACCCACCCCATAAGCTATAGTTCACAACGTGGCTGCGCTCCGATTCTCTTTCCTTGGAATTCCCCGTCTGGAGCGCGATGGCCGTGATGTCGAATTGACAGTCGCGAAGGCTATCGCGCTCCTGGCTTACCTGGCGGTTACGAACAGACCTCAGCACCGCGACCGTGTCATCGACCTGTTGTGGCCAGAGAGTGCCCCCGATGCGGCGCGCAAGAATCTCCGCAATACGCTTTGGGCGATGCGAAAAGCACTCGGTGACGAGGTGCTGCACGCGGAAAATGAGTGGCTCTCGCTGCAGGATTCGCTCTGGGTGGATGTTCGCCAATTGGAGCACGTTGCGAGCATCTCGAATGCGACCCTCTCAGAACAACGTGTCGCGGCTGATCTGTACCACGGACCACTCCTGGATGGATTAGTGCTCGGCGATGCACCCGATTTCGAGCTCTGGCTCGCAGCAGAGCGGGAGCGGTTGGAACAGCTCTACCTTCGTCTGGTTGACTCCTTGATTGATCGCTATCGAAACGACGGTAGGTGGGCCGAGATTGTCCAGGTCGCGCGCCGTGCACTCAGGCAGGACAACCTTCAGGAGCCAATGTATCGAGCATTGATGGAGGCCCATGCGCGACAGGGCGAACGGCCAGAGGCACTTCGCCAATACGAGCAGCTGCAGGGGGTGCTCGAGCAGGAACTGGGTGTCGAGCCGCTCCCCGAAACAGAGATACTCCGCGCCGCCATCTTGAATGGCGAGCTTGGACACGTTGTCGTGCCCGCTCCCAGCATGTCCCGCTCGGCGCGGCCTTCCACAACCGAGGGTACCACGCAGGTGCCCTTCGTTGGGCGCCAGGAGGAACTCGCGGCACTGGATGCAGAGTTAGCAGTGGCAGCGCGTGGAGAGGCGCGTGTCGTGCTGCTGGCCGGTGAGGTTGGCATTGGCAAGAGTCGGCTCTGGCAGGAGTGGAGC
>JALZCF010000236.1 GCA_030863245.1 Chloroflexota bacterium | reverse complement strand
ATGCACCAATGTGAGGGGTGCCTGGACGGGGTTGCTTTCTTCAAAGCCGCCCTCCCAGATGAGGTCGAAGGTGTGTTCCTCGCAACCCCCACTATATGAGACTTGCACTTCTAGCACATCCTCTGTGATAGCGGCGTTCTGAATGGTGTAGGGATCCTGCTCCCCGATGGTGGTGCCGGGTTCGGCCATCACGATGGATTTCACCGTCATTTCACCCGATGCTCCACCGACATTGGCGTTGCTCTGGGTATCAGGCGCGAGGGGGAGCGGGTCTGATACCAGCAAGACTTCGCCCTCCCGGCCATGGAACTCGTAGAGCTCATCGCCCACCTCCAGCTGGATGATGTAGGTTCCATCGACCTCGGTGGGCGAGGTCACACTATCCAACATAATCTCCTCAGGTGGGATATCCAGTTGCTCGGCCAAGGCTTCCCGGCTCATCTCGATGTACGCTTGGGCCTCCTCAGGTAATTCCTGGGCCTCCTCTGTTGCCGCCGGCCCGATGCCGGTTGGTTGCTCCGTTGCGCAGCCTACTACGAGTAACATGAGCAGGGTGAGCACGATCACGATATATTTCTCCATTACATCTCCTCTACGATTTATTTCGCGATATTCACGTATGAGACGTTGCTCGCCATCCAAATGTTCCATTTGATGGTAGGCATCGCCGTGGGCCTGGCGACGTTTACCTGTAGCGATTTTCAATTGTCAGTGTGACGAGTACAATGCATCACCCTTTGATCGCTCAACTACTTTACTTTTAGACCTTGCGCACACTTACTCGACGGTCATTTCTCAAACTGGTTCCGACAGGTACGGTAGCAGCGCTCCTGGCTGCCTGTGGCCTTCAGCGTGGGCAGGAGTTGACAGCGGTAACGCCGACTCCAGCACCTGCTCCCCTGTCTCCAACTCCCAACCCACCGACCCCGACGACGGAACCGCCGCCGATGGAGCCTACCACACGGCGCTTTTTGGAGGCGTGGCAGGCTGGGGACTTCGATACGATGTACGAGCTGCTCACCGCCGAGGCGCAGAGCCGTATCTCGCGCGAGGATTTCGAGGCTCGCTACCGGAACGTCCTGGCCGAAGCGACGGTCTACGAGTTCGAGAGCAGCATCGCCGAGGCGATTCGCTCGGGTCCCGGTCAGGGTGAGGCCGTCCTTGAGCTGCTCTACCGCACCCACCTCGTGGGCGACCTCACGATGCAGACGCGCCTCGATCTGGAGCTGCACGACGGCACGTGGCGTGTTGCTTGGACGCCGGCTGCAATCATCCCAGAGTTGGGGGATACCAACCGCCTACGTCTCTTCCTGCACAGCCCCACGCGTGGCGCCATCTACGATCGCAATGGCGAGCCGCTGGCTACTGAGGGGGCTATCGTGACGATTGGCGTCGTGCCGGGTCGGATCGAAGAGGAGAGTGCCTTGCAAGGACTCATCAGCGAGATAACGGGCCTCCCGCCTGAAGAGATTGCCGAGAAGTACGCGGGGCAGCCCGCGGACTGGTTCATCCCCATCGCCGATATTTCCGTGGAGCAGTCCCAGCAGCACTCCGAGCAGCTCGTCAATACACCCGGCATTGCCCTACGCGAGCGAGCGATCCGCTTCTATCCACAAGGACAAACGGCGGCGCATGTTGTAGGGTTCGTGGGTCCAGTAAGCGCCGAAGAGCTTGCGGCTTTGAGTGAGCGAGGTTACGAGGAGACGGATTTCATCGGCAGGACAGGCATCGAGCAGTGGGGTGAGGAGATTCTGGCGGGCAGGAAAGGCGCACGGCTCGCCGTCCTGACGCCGGAAGGGCAGGAGGTCGCCACCCTGGCAGAGGTGCCGGCTGTCGAGGGCCGTTCTCTCTATCTGACCGTCGATCTGAACGTGCAGCGGGCGTGCGAGGAGGCACTGGGCGAGCGACCGGGCTCCATCCTCGTGACCGATGTGACGACAGGGCAGTTGCTAGCCGTGGCCTCCTGGCCGCGCTACGATCCCAACATTATGGTCAGTCCCCTCTACACGGCCGAGCGCCAAGCGTTGCTCGAGGCAACCGACCAACCGCTCCTCAACCGCGCGACGCAGGGCACGTACCCAAGTGGCTCGCTGTTCAAGATCATCACGATGGCCGCGGGGATGGAACTGGCCGGCCTACCGCCTAGCGAGCCCCACGTCTGCACGGCGGTCTGGAACGAGCTCGGCTTTCCGATGCGCTGCTGGAAGGAAACGGGGCACGGCCCTATCGATCTGTTCCATGGGCTAGAACAGTCCTGCAACGTCGTCTTCTATGAGACGGGTGTGTCCCTCCACACCGTGGATGAAGCCGCCCTCCAACAGATGGCGGAGCGCTTCGGCATCGGCTCGCCCACCGGCGTCGAGGTATCCGAGAGCTCAGGCTTGCTGCCTACGCCCCAGTGGAAGCAGGAGGAGTTCAACGACGCCTGGGCGCTCGGCGATACCGTGAATCTCGCTATCGGCCAGGGCTTCCTCCAGGTCACGCCCGCCCAGATGACGCGCGTCGTGCTCGCGATGGCGACTGGGGGTTTGCTGCGTGAGCTCACCGTCGTGGAGCGAGCCGAGGACCCGACGGGCAGCACGCCAGCCGAAGTGTTCTCCAGTCCGGAGCCAGACCAAGTTGGTCTAGCTCCGGAGGTGATGAACACGGTTCGTGAGGCGATGCGCGCCGTCGCGGTGCCGCCCTTGGGTACGGCAAGTGACGTCTTTGGCGACTTCCCGGTGGCGGTAGCCGGCAAGACGGGCACGGCAGAGAGCGTTCCTGGCGAGACCGCGCACGCCTGGTTCGCGGGCTATGCTCCCTACGATCAGCCGCAGATTGTTTGCTTGGGTATGGTGGAATCTGGTGGCGGAGGTGCGGATGTGGCTGCCCCCATGGTCCGTCAGGTCCTTGAACGCTACTTCAATTTAGCAGGCTAAGGCGTGGAGAGGAGAGCTCACGTAAAGACGCAAAGCCTAGCTTTCGACATCGTCCTCCAATGCATAGGCTAGGGCCTGCTCCAACGTCATCATCCGCCCCTCCACCCAGGCCGCCATGAGTTTGTCCTGGCTCAAGGCTGCGTGCACGGCAGCCACATGGCGCTCATAGTCGAGGCGGGTTGCAGGCCACATGGTAGCGCCAATCGCCTCGCGCGCAGCCTCCGCCGCTGCGAATAGCCGTGCCGCGCGCTGCGGCTGTCCTTGCGTACGGGCGACTCCTCCGAAACCCACCAAACACTCAACCATGCCAACCTTGTTGCCCTGTTCCTGATGGAGGGTCAGGCTCTCAAGGAACAGGGTTCGGGCGCGTTGGCAGTTACCCTGCGATAAAGTCACGTGCCCTAAGTTATGCAGTGAAGCAGCAATATTCCATTTGTTGCCTAGCTGACGGTATAGCGTTAGAGCCTCCTCGTAGCGTGTAGCGGCCCGCCCATATTCACCTTGACATCGCGCCACGTCACCGAGACTATTCAACAATTGCGAGCGGCTCCATATGTCATCCATCCTCTCGACTATGGCCAGCCCCTCCTCGAGCTGCAAACGTGCCGTTGCATAGTCGCTTTGAGCCATTGTCACGATTCCCAAGGCGGTCAGGGCGTGGGAGAGATACCACTGATCGCCTTGCTCTCTGAAGCGTGCCACGCTCTCCTCAAGTCGAGCCCGTGCGATCCCCATCTCGCCTTGAAAGTGGGCTGCCAGACCTGCATACAGTAGTGCAGCGGCGAAGCCGTGAGTATCCCCTAGCTCCCGCCAGAGCGGCAAGCTCTCCTCGGCAACAATCCGTGCCGCACGATAGTCACTCTGCGCCCAAGCGAGCCAGGCGAGCCCGTTGAGTGCCTTCGCCCGCCATTTCAAGGAGTGAGTACTGGGTGCGGAGGGCTGAGTTCCAGGATAGGGAACGGGCAATCGCGGAGTGAGGAATGCGGTGAGCCATGCCCGTCCCTCGCTGGAATGCCCGCGCAATCTCCAGAACCAAGCCAACAATCCCGTTAGCCGAAGCCCTTTCTCTGTTTCTCCACTATCCCTAGACCATGTTAGAGCTGTCCGCAGGTTGTCGTGCTCCATCTCGAGGCGCGCTAACCAAGCAGCCTGCTCCTTGTCAGCAAGATGTGGCTCCGCCTCCTCGGCGAACGTAAGGAAGAAGGCGAGATGGGCCTCCTGCGCCTGTTCCGCCTCGCCAGCCTCCCTCAGCTTCTCATACGCATACTGTCGTAGGAGTTCGTGGATCTCATACCGTCCCAAGGGGGTGCGCCGCAGCAGTGATTTGTCCATCAAGGAGGACAGGAGCACCAAGGTAGCGCCTGCCACCTGCTCGGCGGCTTCG
Source organism: Chloroflexota bacterium (assembly GCA_030863245.1). Lineage (GTDB taxonomy): Bacteria > Chloroflexota > Anaerolineae > Ardenticatenales > Ardenticatenaceae > JALZCF01. Next base: position 491 of record JALZCF010000236.1, on the reverse strand, counting down.
CGGTGGAAGCCGCCACGAAAGAGGGAGAGCTTCCGGAAGACGCGCTGTTCCTCCTCCGTGAGCAGATCCCAGGAATGGTCGAAGACCGCCCGCAGGCTGCGGTGGCGTGCCGGTTGATCCCGCAGAGAGGTGCTAAGGAAATCGAGGTTGCGCTCGATCTCCTGGGCAACTTCCTCGCAAGAGAGCATGCGGACCCAGGCCGCAGCGAGCTCGATGCCCAACGGCATCCCTGCAAGCAGCCGACAGATCTGCGCTACGGCGGATTGCTCCGCCTCCGATAGAGAGAAGCCGGGTCGTATCCGACGGGCGCTTTGGAGAAAGAGCTGCACGGCACTGTAGGACTCGACTGGTTTCCCATTACTCACCCCCGCGTCATCTAGAGAGGTTGGGGGAGCCGGCAGATAGGACAAACCTTTGACGTCGAGGACCCATTCCCCTCGCAAGTTGAGCCGTTCGCGGGATGTGACTAGCAGGCTCACTTCAGATGCAGC
>JALZCF010000199.1 GCA_030863245.1 Chloroflexota bacterium | reverse complement strand
CATGCCGGCGGCGATGGTAAGACGACTGGCCAGGTGGGTGAGGTCAGGCGCGACTACTTCGGTGGCGGCCTCAGGGTTAAGACCCTGGATGGTGTGACAGTAGACACAGGCACTACCCATGAAGACCTGCTGACCCTGCCGGGTCACTGGATCGGTCGGTTCCTCGGCCGGTTGGCGCTGGCGTTCGACCCAGGCCACAAACTCCTCAGCGGGCTGCGCGATCACAAGGAATTGCATGTGCGCATGTTGGAGCCCACAGAACTCGGCACAGAGACCTCGGTAGATTCCTGGCTCATCTGCCTCGAGCCAGATCGCGTTGGTATCCCCCGGATTGAGATCGATTTTCCCGTTGAGCTGGGGCACCCAGAAACTGTGGATGACATCCGCCGAGGTAACCCGGAAGAGGACCGGCTCGTCGATCGGGATGTGAATCTCGTTGGCGGTCACCACCTCCTGATCGGGATATCGCACCTCCCACCAGAATTGATGGCCGATCACGTCGATGGTGAGCGCGGAGGGCGCCTCGGAAACGGGAGAGAAAGAAAGGCGGGCGATCAAACTGCCACTGTACATCGTGTACCCGAGGACGATGGCGAGAATGGGAAGCGGAAAAATGACGCCGCCCAGCACAACCATGCGCCTGCCGCTCCCAGAAGGATCCTCATTGGATTCAGTACCGCGTGTCCGAAAGGTGGCGTAGAGCGCAAGCGCAAAGACGACGATATACACCGCGAGGCCCAACCAGAACATCAGCCACCATAGATTGCTGATCTGAGCGGCAACCGGCCCATGTGGATCGAGGAGGTTGGGTGTGCTGGTCGTGCCACAGCCAACGAGGAGTGCGGCCGCCAGTAGGAGCGCCGTTGGGCGCGCGTGTTGATGCGCCCTGATCACAGCCAGAAATATCCTGACTGCGGCCAGTGACGTCGTCTTGTTGTATCGAGTCACGGAACCTCCGAGTTGCAGAAGGGTCTTCTCGCACGAAAATCACGGGGAAATGCCTGCCTTCTCTACGCACAGGTCAAATGGGGGGAGAAGAAAGAAGTGATGAAGGTCACCACCGCTTTTCTTCCGAGGAATATAACAAACAAGATATCGCTTGTCAATTCAGCCATGCCTGAATCGTTTTACTAAGCCGAGCCCAGGACGCTAAACTCGTTCCGATGGTGCGTGGTGTGTGGTGCGTGGTGCGTGGTGCGTTTACGGTTTACGCCCCACCTGAAACGCCTTTAGCTTCCTAGGCTCGGCTCAGTAACACGCTGTAGCATTCTCCAGTCTCACATCTTCAGCTCGGTCAATAGTTAGGAGAATGAGGTGTAGATAGAGGGGAGCAGGATTATGTCGTGCGCGCAAGCTCTGCTAGCATAGGGCCCCGTCAACGCCAGCAACCGCCCTGCGTAGTCGATGCCGGCCCTTGCTGGCAGATCGTACACCGATGCACCTTTGGGGCTCCATTAGTCAACGCTCTACCACTGCCCGATGGCAGTGGTGGATAGATGCCATACATTAGGAGAGAGAAGGCATTGCCGACAGATGTGTTACTTGCCGCTGCAACCGTACTCAGCCCGTTGGTCGGTGCAGTTCTCATTCTAGTCTCAAGGCTTGCCGGCGGCCCACACTATGTCGCCCGTCACATCGCGCTCGCCGCCGTGGTGGGGAGCGCGGCACTTGTCGGCTGCATCTGGTGGGTGGTCCCCCGACCACTGCTCTGGCAGATCGTCTGGATTGAACCCGCCGGCATCACTGCTGGCTTCTACATCGACGATCTCGCCCTGCTGTTCGCCATCCTTGTCGCGGTCGTCAGCGTGCTTACCGTCCTCTACTCGCAACACTATATTCCGTCGACGATCGACCACGAGGGAGCTGGTAATGGCGAGGCAGCTTTCTACGCCTATCTCCTCCTGTTCACCGGCTCGATGCTCGGCCTGCTTTTTTCCGCCGATCTCATTCAACTCTACCTGTTCTGGGATCTGGCCGATGTGGCTTCCTTTCTCCTCATCGCGCTGAACTGGCGCGATCCGGCTGCGCGCCGAGGTGCGGTAAAAGCCCTGTTGATCACCGCCTTCGGCGGGCTGGCGGTCCTGTTAGGCTTTGCCATCCTCGGATCATCTCTTGGAACCTTCTCGATCCCCGCCGTGATCGAGCGTGCTTCCGCGGCGCCGCTCTCGATCCCACTGGCCGCCGCGTTCATCCTGCTGCTTGCCGGGGCCGCAGCAAAATCGGCACAGTTTCCCCTGCACGTCTGGCTACCGCCGGCGATGGTCGCACCCACGCCGGCCAATGCTTTCCTTGATTCTGCTGCGCTCGTGGCAGCGGGGGTCTATCTGCTGGTTCGGCTATACCCTGCCTTCGCGTCATCATCGCTCTGGCACTGGTCGGTAACCACCATCGGAGTGGTGAGTATGCTAGTGGGTGGGGTTCTAGCGCTGAAGGCGCGCGATCTCAAGATCATTCTTGCCTATTCGACGATCAGTCAATACGGCTTCATCTTCGCCCTGCTCGGCTACGCGACCGGCCCGGCCCTCTTTGTAGCTCTCTTTTTCTTCGTACAGCATGCTTTGATTAAAGCGTCGCTCTTCTTCGCCGCTGGCGCCACTACCTATGCGGCAAACGAGGGGGTGACTGGAGGTAGGCGGCGTCCTGCTGCCATGCTCACCGTAGCCCTCGCCGCGATCCTCGCGCTCTCGCTTTCCGGAGTCCCTCCATTTGCCGGCTTCTGGATGAAGGAGGGATTTCTAGACGCCACGCTGGAGACCGATCAGTGGGTCCTGATACTTGTCGGCGTCGTCGTCAGTGCGATGACGTTGATCTACATGCTGCGATTCCTCAAGGCTGCCTTCAACGATCAGCACTCCCTAGTGGGCTCGCCACCCCTCTCGATGCTGTTGCCGATGGCCGTCCTGGCCTTGGCAACGGTCGTGGCCGGACTCTGGCCGAACCGGGTTGGAGGGATATTGATCGACCCGGCGACACGCGCCATCCTGGGGGAGGTTCCGGAGGTGGAGTTTGCCTTCCATCTGGATCGAAAGCTGCTCCTGTCATTGATCGCGTTAGGAGTGGGCAGCATCGCTTTTGGGACGCGGCGTCGTTGGATCCTGACCCTCGATCGACTACTGCGGCCGGCCTGGTCGCTCGACCGTCTCTACGCTGGCACGGCGACCGCCACACGCTGGCTCGGGCGAACGAGCCTTCAGCTCCAGAGTGGTCTCTTGCCCCGTTACATCTATCTGATTCTCCTGGCGCTGCTGGTGCTCGCTAGCGTTTCCGCCCTGCTCGCCGTCGACGGCGGGTTCTCCCTGCCTCCCCTGTCCTCCTCCGTGCTGTCACGACAACCCTTCCTTCTGAATGCGGGAATGGCGCTTCTCCTCTTCTTGATCGGGGTTGGAACGGTATTGACTTTTACCTTGCGACGGCACGTGTATGTCATCCTTGTCCTGGGGGTCGTCGGTTACCTGATCGCAGGGGTCTTTGCCCTCGCGTTGGCCCCCAATCTGGGGCTCGTGCAGGTACACGTCGAGACCCTCGTCACCGTCCTACTCGTCACCATGTTGGTGCGCATCCCGCACCGTGTTCGCGAGCGCCTGGTTCTCGCCCCGAGCAGGCGCATCGGCGCACGGAACGCGGTCACGGCTGCCGTGGGCGGCGTGGGGAGTGCGTGGTTGAGTTGGCTCGCCATCAACCACCTCCCGGCAGAGCCGGTGGCTCCCTGGTTTATCGAAAACGCCGCGCCGCTCACAGGAGCCAACGACGTCGTCGCCGCCATCCTCGTTCACTTCCGGGCCTTGGATACCCTGGGCGAGGTCGTCGTCTTCGGCACGGCCACCGCAGGCGTCTATGCGTTGATGCATCTCATTCAGGAGAGCGAATGACACCTCTGACTCGTTTTGTGGCAACGATCACGCTGCCTATTGCCCTGATAATCTCGATGACGCACCTCGTCGGAGCGGAAGAGGGACCAGGAGATGGCTTCACCGCCGGCATCATCTCCTCGCTTGGTCTGACGCTCGAATACCTGGCGTTCGGGTACGAGGAGGCACGCCAGAAGCTACGGGGGGTGCACTTCGAGTATCTCCTGGCACTCGGGTTTGCGGTGACCCTCCTTGCGTCGGTCATTCCCATCTTTGCCGGGCAGCCGCTTCTGTCGATCCGCGAACTGGCTTTTGAGATTCCGCTTGTCGGAGAGGTGAAGCTGACCCGAGCCACGCTTTTCGACGTCGGGGTCTATTTCGTTGTCCTCGGGGGCGCGATGACCGCGATCGAGCAGTTGAGAGCCGTGGAGTGATGAATGTCCTCATCGCCGTGACCATCGGCGTTCTCGTCGCCGTCGGCCTGTTGCAGCTCCAACAGCGCGATCTCGTGCGCGTTGTGGTCGGACTATATACTCTCTGGAACGCTCTCAATCTGCTGATGATCGCGGTGGCAAGCATACGAGGGCGTCAGGCGCCACTGGTCGACAGTGGCAGCCAGCCGATGGCCGACCCACTGGTCCAGGCGTTGGTGCTGACAGCGATTGTCATCTCGTTTGGCTTCACGGCCTTTCTTGTTACACTGGTGTTTTGGTTGGCGCGCCGGGGAGAATCCATCGACGTGCGGGACTTTCAGGAAGCGCGGAAGTAAGTGGGATTCATGAAAGCACGGTCCGCTTGGAGATGGCGAGGCGGAAGAGGTCTATCGTAGAGATGACCGAAATCTTCTGGCGTCATCTGCTGGTGTTTCCCATTCTGATACCGCTCGCCGGCGCAATTCCGGCTGCCGTCCTCCATGGTCGGCGGGCAGCTTGGTTATCCCTGGTTTTCTCACTGCTCACGCTTGCCGCAGATTCAGCCGTTCTTTACGCCGTTTCCAGCGCACGCCCTCTCATCTATGAAGTAGGGGGCTGGGCGTCCCCTTACGGCGTCGTCCTTGTGGCCGATCGTTTCGGAGCGACACTCGCGCTCATCGCGACTCTCATCGCTGCCGCAAGCGCAATCCATACCCTCGTCGCGAAGGTCGAGGCGTCTACGCGCCGTCTCTATCACCCTTTGTTTCTCATCCTCGTCATGGCATTGAGCGGCGTCTTTCTTACAGGCGATCTCTTTAATCTCTATGTGTTCATGGAGTTGGTTATCTTATCCTCGGTCGCGCTCGTCGCGATGGCGAACCGCTCCATGTCCGCGGAAGTCACCTTCAAGTATGCGGTGTTGGCCGCGCTTGGATCGGCGCTCATGCTGGCAAGTGTCGCACTTGTCTATGCCGGGACCGGCACGTTGAACATGGCGGACATCGCGCAACGGGTGCGAAGCGAACCGCCTGCTTCCTTTTGGCCGGTTACTGCTGCCATAATGCTTGTCGCGTTTCTGATAAAGGGTGCACTCGTTCCCTTCCACTTCTGGCAGCCGGATGCTCACTCGACGGCCCCGGCACCGGTCTCCGCGATGCTCTCCGGCGTTCTGGTAAAAGTTGGGGTCTATGGCATCGCTCGGATGATGACGCTCCTCTTCCCGGAATCGCCAGTGTTCATCCTCCTGGTGCCCCTCGGCGCCATCTCGGCCCTCTTTGGTGGCGTCGCCGCCCTCGTCACGGCCGATTTCAAACGGGTCCTGGCCTATTCCACTATCTCTAACGTGGGCCTCATCTTGCTTGCATTAGGGTGGGGCGGGCAGGCTGGGTTCACGGCCGCCATTGTTCACATCATCAACCATGCGCTCATCAAAGGGGGTCTCTTCCTGGCAGGGGGCTATGTCGTGGAACGGGCCGACGAGCATGAGATCGCTCGCCTTGGGGGTATCGCTCGCCTGACGCCAGTGGGCACAGCGGCGTTTGGACTGGGCGCACTCGCCCTGGCCGGGCTTCCGCCACTGAGCGGTTTCGTGAGCAAGCTGACTTTGTTCCAGGCAGGGCTGGCGGCCGGGGATGCCGTATTTCTGCTCGCCGCCGTCGTCGCAAGCGCGCTTGGGATCGCATACAGTGTGCGAGCCTTCGTCCTGGTCTACTGGGGCGAGACGCCCGAGCGACTTTCCGAGCGCTGGCACCACACAGAGGCGGAGGCTGGCCGCCCGATTGCACCGTTGGGGCTTGCCCTCTTTGTTCTCACACTCGGGCTTTGGCCGGCGCCACTCGTTGCTCTATCTACCTCCACGGCAGCAGAGTTGGGGCAGCCTACGATCTACATGGCCGCGGTACTCGGAGATGCGATGCGATGAAGGTCTCACTGCTTTTCGTTCTAGCACTGACCTTGGTCTGGTCCTTGGTTATGGGCGAATTTAGCGTTGGACAGGCCCTGCTAGGTTTCGCGTTCGGGTCGCTCTTTGTCGTCATCACGGGGGCCGGGAAAGAGCGCTCTATTCCGCTTACTGAGTTGCCGAGGCGCCTGTTTTACCTGGCCGTCTATCTCCTCGTACTCGTTCCATACGACGTCGTCGGCTCCAACCTGGGCCTGGCGCGCCGTCTGCTCCGTCGCGAGCCCGCGATCCGGCCTGGCATCGTCCGTGTCCGGCTCGGCGAGGTTACCCCGGCAACGAGGGCCCTGGAGGAACACGCCATCACGATGGCCCCGGGCCAGATGGTCGTCGATTATTCGACCGACAGCAATACGATGTACATCCACCTGATCGATGTAACGGATGTGGAGAAGAAGGGAGGGTCGTTGTGGGGCATCTACCGCCGGGTACTCCAGAGGATCTTTTCGTGACAGGAATCGCCGCAGTTGCGTTACTCGTTGTTGTCATCTGTATCATCCCTTGTGTGTACCGGATTGCAGTCGGGCCTCACGCGCTTGACCGGTTGCTGGCATTCGATCTGGCTGGAGTTTTGCTCTCGCTGGCGGTTGCGGTGTATGCCATCATCCAGGGCTCCTGGGCCTACCTCGAGATCTCGATGGGTCTGGCCGTTCTCGCCTTCGTCGGGACCATTGCCGTGGCCCAATACATCGAACGGGAGGGGTTGAGATGACCGATCTGCTGATCCAACTCGCCGGCGTGGCTCTCTTAATAACGGGCACGCTCTTCTGTATATTGGGCGTCTACGGGATGTTCCGTCTCCCCGACATCTATAACCGCCTCCATGCAACTGCGATGGCCCTCACATTGGGTGCGGGCGGTATCCTGCTTTCGCTCCTCTTTCTGGCACCTCTTCGCGCTGGACTAAAGGGGCTCACGACGGCCATCTTTCTTCTCCTGACCGCGCCGATGGTGACGCACACCTTGTCGCGAGCTGCCTACCGTCTCGGGATACCGCTTGCCTCCCACTCGGTGCGCGACGATCTGGCAGAAGACCAGCGCGCGGCTGGAGGGGAACAAGCACATGCTCGCGACACGAATGGTTGACCGTCTCATGGGAAGGAACGCTACTCTTCCTGCGACCTTGCTTGTAGAGTTGTGAAAATGAGGAGAACCTGCACGATGTGCCATGATTTGAGGTGGAGGGAGAGGTACCAGTTACTTTCTCTGTTGCTCCTTTGTACTCTGATCCTCTTGATGGGGTGCCGCATGGAAGAAGAGCTGCCGGCAATGCAGCAGGTGGTAGGAGGCAACCCGGAGGTGGGCGCAGCGCTCATCAGCGAGTATGGCTGCCACACCTGCCACATCATTCCGGGGATACGAGGGCCAGAGGGCCACGTCGGCCCGCCCCTAGCCAATTTCGCCCGTCGCTCCTTTATTGGAGGCGTGGCAGCCAACACTGCGGACAATCTGATCCTCTGGATTCAGAGCCCGCAGGCCGTGAACCCCCTCACTGCCATGCCGGACCTGGGGGTAACTGAGCCAGAGGCGCGCGATATCGCCGCTTATCTCTACACGCTTGACTGAGAAGGGGAAGTCAAGACGAAAGAAGCTGCGCCATTCGAACGTAGATATCTCTAGCCATGGTAAGATATGTGATGGATACTTGCTCCCTCATTGTGTGGGAAAAGCGGTTATCTCCGGGGCCGATATTGGTGATTTGAGCACCTCGATAGGCATAGTATTTTCCGTCGTTGGTGCCGAGCTTCTGTACAAAAGCGACTTCTTTGCCGGTTACCACTTCGACTGCCTCCTTGCTTACCTCGTAGATTCGACTAGCCTTATCAAGCTGCCACCCATGTCCAAGAAAACCGCTTTCCACCTCGGCACCAGCCTCGCCGGCAATCTTATGCAAGGCCTGTTCCACCTCGTCAAATGTGACATGGGGCGGGACTCGGATATCTATCGTTGCCTCGCATCTGTCCGGAACCACGTTTGAGGACGCGCCGCCCTCGATTGTGCCTATCGAGGCGGTCGTCATCAAAAACACCTCGCCGTTGTCGGCATCCCCGGCTGGTAGCGGGTACAGGTCGAGGAGTTTGTGAAAGAAGTTGTACATGTTAAGAATCGCATTCTCTCCCCGGTGTGGGTAGGCTCCATGAGCGAGTTTGCCTCTGCTGGTGACCTTGACGTGCATCCCTCCTTTTTGACCGAGGGAGAGCTTCAGGTTGGTTGGTTCCCCTAAAATAACGTAGGGCGCAAAGTAACCGTTCTCAATGAGTAAGCTTGTTCCGTTCTCGCCCCCCAGCTCCTCATCGCCCACGACAGAGAGAACCACCCCTGGTATCTCTCTTTTCAGACACTCAATGAACGCGGCACATTGTGCTGCCACACCGCTCTTCATGTCGCTTGCACCGAGTCCCTGGATGTAACCGCCCACCGTTGTGACCGGGAGAATCTCTCGGTTGTATTCCTCAGTTGGAAGAACGGTATCCCAATGGCCGTTGAAGACGACACCTTTCTCTTGGGAGGTCAACGCGACAATGTTTTTGATTCCTGCTCGTTCCAGGACTTTTGGTTCTGCTCCGTATTCTTCTAAGGTATCAAAAATAAACTGAGGTACCTTACTCTTTTCCCTATCAAATGATTGCAGCTCAAGCAGTCGCTTTGTGAAACTGACTAGCTCTTTATCGTTCATACATTCTCCCCAGATCGATATCGATGTGAGTCGTGGTGGGTTTAAAAGACGCAAAAGAGGACATACTTTCCTCCCCAAGTTTCGTCAACTCCGTTCCAGAAAATGACTCCTTCTTCCGTCTCGTCAATATATTCTTTATACACCTTGGCTTGTTCCCGGTTGAACACGTGCCTCGTGCTGTGCAACACGTAATTGCAGTCGGTTGAAGAAATCAGTTCGAGGGCAGACAGAAGCTCTGCTGGAGAGGCACCCCCTGCTCTTCCAGAATCTTCCACCGAAGCCGTCACCCTTTTCCTCTCTCCGTTTTGGTACACTAATGTCCCCCTCAGAACATCGATGTTCGCGCGGGTTCTAACGATGCCTTCCCTTTCCCACTCCCGCATGGCGTTGATATGGTTTTCGGCAACGCTAACAACGACATCATCCGGGCTGATAACAACCTGATTTCTCAGTGGGTCGTCAACGATAACTTCGTCAGGCAAGCCCATATCGTAGAAGCTTTCTGGGCCGCCTATGATCGTAACGCTAGAGGTTCCGCCATATTCCATGATAACGGAGCCGTCCGGTTGGCGCGCCGGTGCTTCAAGCAGTCTTCCGATCGAGGTGAAGTTGAAGCGCGGCGTCGTCGTGAGCGTGAAACTCCAAGCTTCTACATCAGACAGATTCGCCTCAACCACGTATCCGTATTCTCTCAGGAACTGTTCAAATCCCCCGTCCGACTCGTATTGAACTTGTTTCTGTCGCAAAAACCTGTCAAGCGCCTCTCTTGATGCCACGACTGTCTGATCCTCTCCACTGGCTCCCCGTGGGTTTTTAAGACGCACCTGCGCAAACTCATCCAACATCGACAGCGTTGCTTCAGTCAGCTTCTCCCCCGTGAAACAGCTATAGCCAGGAAGGACCGTATCCTGAATTCGTTTGGGAAACTCCAGGTCGAACCATTCCGGTATGTCGTCTCCAGGGAGCGGCGGGTGCACCTGTATCTTTGTCGAACGCCGTAGAAGTTCGCGCGGTAGGATCGAACCATAAACCCATATGGCCCGATCATGCAATCCTCTCTTTCTCCGTTCAGAAGAGAGGCCCTCAGTGGAAATGGCACTTTGCGGCATGATAACCGTATACTCGGGAGACACCAATTCCCGCGCCATTCTTGCAATCTCGTAGTTCCTTTTCAGGACGGAATCGGTAAGGATCTCCAGCCTCTCTTGTCCAAGGTTCAAGAACAGCAAGTCTCCCCTATCGGTTTTCGCAAGACGATTTAGATTCTGTAGCCAGTTCGGGGTTTGTTCGACTTTTGACATGTGGACAATCTCCTGCTTACGCATAGTTAGGAGCCGAACAAGCACCGTCAGTTCCTAACCTGCCCGCCCGCTCGTACTCATAGCCGGGTCTGCTCCCTGATCGACAGCCAGAAAGGCTTGCACCACGCAGGCGAGTTGCCGGGGCGAACTATAGTTTAACGCGTGGGCTCCCCCTGGAATCACCACGAGGCGCCCTCTTGGCAGCAAGTTAGTCAACTCTTCCGCCCACCGTTGTGGCACAATGGGATCGCGTTCGCCACGCACGACGAGCGTCGGGACGTGCACGTGGCGCACTGTCTCCTCAATCCGATCCGTCAACGCGTACTGGGCAGTACAGAGGATACGGCGCACCCCAGCTTTGAAGTAATCTGGTATGTGGATGAGCCATAACGGGATGCGCTCGCGGGGCGCATCACGCGCCAGTTGCAGCGCCTGCCCGAGTACGGTGCGGCGTTGAGGGTCGACGGTCGGTCCGACCAGCACCGCCCGCTCGACGCGCGCCGGGTGGCGGACGGCGAAGTGCGCCACCGTCTGGCAACCGAAGGAGTTGCCGAGCAGGATTGCCCGCTCCAGTCCGACCACCTCCATCCAGCGGGCCAAGGCATCGGCCAGCTCGGCCACATCCAGGACCCGACCGGGCTCGCCAGTGTTGCCGAAACCGGGCAGATCGGGGGCGTAGACACGGAAGTGGGGGGCCAACGACTTGGCCACTGGAACCATGTAACGGCTCGAGATGATGAAGCCATGAACCAGAACCACGGCCGGGCTATTGGGTGGGGCTAGTGCCTCTGAAACCCGCGCGTACATGGGTAACCCATCAACCAAAGTCCACTGGTCCTGCAACGTAACGTTTCGGTCGCTCACGCCGCATCCGTATCCTACTGACTACCTACTCGTCATTTCTCCTTTAATCCCACTGCCCCCTCTGCCACTGAGATAGCCTCCCCTGCATCGTGTAACCCGTCGTGTCTATTGTTCATCGAGGGGATCAGCCCAGACAGAAGATTTCCCAGGTCAAGGACGTGCTATCGGCAAGAAGAGAGTGGGACCACTCACATGTAGTCGAGCAAGAGTGTGACCAAGCCGTTCCTGGCATGCGAGGTGCTTTTGTGTGTTGCGATCGAGATGTAACCACTGGGAACGGACAGGAATGACGCAGGAGGTACGGTCGCGGGGTATTTCGAAGGCTGCCGACGATGATGAGAAGATGTTGGACATGCTCCAACAGGATACCTTTGCCTATTTCATAGAGGAAATCAATCCCGACACGGGGCTAGTGGCCGACAGGGGCCAACCAGGTGTCGCTGCCAGCATCGCCGCGACGGGCTTCGCCCTCGCCGCCTATCCAGCAAGCGTCGAGCGTGGTGGCATGGAATGTGAGGAGGCAATAGAGCGCACGCTGACCACCCTTCGCTTCTTTTGGAACAGCCCGCAAAGCCGTGAATCGTGGACGGCATCGAGCGCCACTTTTACGGCTACATGGCCCGTGGGGCTCCTTTCGGGCCGGATGATGGCAGCGTGGCTCCCTGGGCGGTTATGGCCTCCCTGCCCTTCGCACCCGAAATTATCCTGCCAACCATCCGGTATTTCATCGACGAGGTTCATCTGGAACAGCCGGATTGCTATGGGTTCAAGGCGACCTTCAATCCCACGTGGCCCGAGCACTCCGGGAGTGAGTTTGGTTGGGTCTCTCCCTACAACTACGGGCTCAACCAAGGGCCGATCGTCATGATGATCGAGAACCACCGGTCAGAGCGACTATGGCGGCTGATGGACCGATATCCCTACATTGTAGAAGGATTGCGCCGGGGAGGGTTTGCCGGTGGCTGGTTGTTGTAGTACCCGACAGCCAGTACGACCAAGCTTTTATGATGCTTGATGGTGAGGACGGTATAATTGGCTAGATGAACGTTCTTTTGCCGCTTCTCCTGGCGCTCACTGCAGCTCCGCTGACTGTGCTGGCTGGTTCGATCCGGAGGGAGTGGGCGGGAGGTGTTGGAGCTGTGGTGGCGGCTCTGATCTTCATTGCTACTTTGTGGGGTTGGGCATCGGGCGGTGGCAGTGTTGATGTACCGTGGGCGCCAACATGGAACC
>JALZCF010000478.1 GCA_030863245.1 Chloroflexota bacterium | reverse complement strand
CAAAGCGCGCGAACCCGATGATGATATTCTGTGCGAAGTGCTCCTGAACCTCAAAGAATTCCCTATCATCGACAATAAGGTGGATGACCTCCTTCATATCGTAGGGCTTATTGGGGTTGGCGGGGATAATGGAATCGAGTTGCTCCTCCATACGCAGGGGGTCATCGAGGGCTTTCTTGCGAGGCACCTCTTCGAGATTGTTCTGTGGGATATAGGTAAGCAACTCGCGGATCATCGTCAGGCACTGCAACTCGTTGTCGGCGGCAAAATGGGCGACCCCGCTCTTGCTGTTGTGTGCCATTGCGCCCCCTAGTTCCTCGTGGGTCACGTCCTCGTGGGTTACCGTTTTGACCACATCTGGTCCGGTAACGTACATGTAAGAGGTGTTCTTCACCATGAAGACAAAGTCTGTGAGGGCGGGGGAGTAGACGGCCCCACCCGCGCTTGGTCCCATGATGGCAGAGATCTGGGGCACCACGCCGCTCGCCATGACATTGCGCAGGAAGATATCGCCGTAGCCGCCTAGCGATACGACGCCCTCCTGGATACGTGCGCCACCGGAATCCTGGAGGCCGATCACAGGGGCGCCGTTTTCCAATGCCAGATCCATCATGCGCATGATTTTGTCGGCATGCGCCCGGCCCAGCGATCCACCCATTACAGTGAAATCCTGCGCATAGACGTACACGAGGCGTCCATCAATCGTGCCATATCCCGTCACGACCCCGTCGCCGAGTGGGCGTTTCTGCGCCATGCCGAAGTTCGTTTCATGGTGATGGACGAACATCCCTATTTCCTGGAAGGTGTTATCGTCCAGTAACAGTTCGATTCGCTCGCGCGCCGCGAGCTTCCCGGCTTTGTGATGGCGCTCAATGCGCTCCTTGCCGCCTCCCATCCGTGCCTCATCACGCTTCCGGTGCAGCAGCTCGATTTTGTCTTGCATGAAGAGTCTTTCTGCGTAAAACCTAAAACGTAAAACGTAATACGTAACACGCGATACGCGCTATGTAATATGCAGTATGCAATAATAGCAGTTTTGCTCTGTCCCCAACGGATACTTCCCGGTCATCTGGTAAATGCCCCTATTGGTCTTGGCTCTATGGCCTCCTGCCTGGTTAGCCTGGCCAGGACTGCAAGGCCCGCACCCACGCCCCAAGTCATCGCAGTGGTGTGCCATTGGACGAGTGCGGCAGATACCTGCATTGGATAGTTCGGATGGTGGCCTAGACCGTAATCCACCCAATCAGCGAAAGTGTAGTATACTAGCGCCGGAAGCACGTCCCGCACGCTCCATCGTTCCGTAAGGAGTAGAAGCACAACGCCCTGTGCGATGAGGCCGATGTGTGTTAGGAACATTGCTACCGAGAGGAAGAAGAAATTTCCTGTCTGCAGCCAGTAGGCTAGCCAGACCGTACAGGTCCATACCCCGTACTTGATGGAGCCCATCGCGGTCCACAGATTGAAGACGGTCCACTTCTTTCCCTGTCGTACTCCCCAGAGTGCAACGGCAAACAGGCCGGCGACCAGTGGGCAGTCCGGTACGAACAGCCAACAGAGAAGCGGTGTGTTGGGCAACTGGTCGCCGTACCAACCGAACGTCCCCCAAACGAAGCCGATGATGTTGACAACGATGAAGGTCCAGAAGAGCCAACCATGGCGGAGCATGACCGTCTCTGTGAGGCTACGTAGGCGGGTGATGGTTACGTTCATGTCTTGCTAGCTTTCTCGTTCATGGATCTATTAGGAGTTCCGGGAGCTACGGTTCTCGTTACTTCAGTTTCCGTACCGGAATGCCCCCCCAGAACTCGCCGGGCGGGATGTCCTTGTTCACCAGGCTCATCGAGCTAATCGTGGCGCCGTCGCCGATGATCACGCCAGGGAGAATCGTCACATTCGCACCGATGCTCACATTGCGCCCGATGAATACCGGTCCCTTGCGCCACTCCTCAACCATGAATTCATGTGCCAGCACGACTGAGTTGTAGCCGATGATCGAGTTATCTCCAATCTCGATCTGCTCAGGATAGAAGATATCGAACACCACTGCAAGCGCGATGCTAGCCGCGCGTCCCACCCGCATCCCCGTCCGGCGCAATAGCACGCGCTTCAGTGCTAGCGATGGCGAATACTTGGCCAGGTAGATCCAGATGAAGTTCCACATGACCCGCAGTGGATGAACCGTCTTCCACCAATAGGATAAAGAATTCTCCGGGCCGAGCGAGGGGGAGACGTATAAGCGCTCGCGACGGTGCTCGGCGTCGTGGATCTCGGCGCCTACATCCATCTGCATCATCTGCCGCCACTCGTTCGCGTCGTCGGTCCTAGTACTATCACCCCGTCAGTACGTCCCGGGCGATGACCAGTCGTTGGATCTCGCTAGTGCCCTCATAGATCTCAGTAATTTTGGCATCACGGAAGTAGCGCTCGACAGGGAGTTCCTTGGAGTAACCCATGCCGCCGTGAACCTGCACGGCCTGGGTCGTCACCCACATGGCGGTCTCGCTGGCATAGAGTTTGGCCATCGAGGCCTGCTTGGTGTAGCGCTCACCCGTTTCTTGGGATCGCATCTTGGCGAGGGCGGCGTTGTAGGTGAGCAGGCGAGCAGCCTCGATGCGCGTTGCCATATCGGCGAGCTTCCACTGGATGGCTTGGAACTCGGCGATGGGCTGGCCGAAGGCTTCGCGCTCCTTGGCCCAGGCGATGCTTGCCTCGTAGGCGGCCTGCGCGATGCCAAGCGCCTGCGCCGCGATGCCGATACGGCCTGCATCCAGCACGGTCATCGCAATCTTGAAGCCCTGTCCCTCCTCACCAAGCAGTTGGTCCGGGGTGGCAATATAGTCCTCGTAAAGAGACTCGCTCGTGGCAGAGGCGCGGATCCCGAGCTTGGGCTCTTTCTTGCCGCGGATAAAGCCTGGTTTATCGGTATCAATCATAAAGGCACTGATGCCACGATGCTTCGGCTGGGCGTCCGGGTCGGTGACGGTGAAGAGGACGATGTACTCGGCCACCGGGCCGCTAGTCACCCAACTCTTGCGCCCGTTGATAACGTAGTTCCCCTCGTCGTTCTTCAACGCGCGCGAGCGCATCGTCCCGGCATCGGAGCCGCTCATCGGCTCGGTCAGGGAATAGGCTCCTACCTTCTTGCCGCTAGCAACCGGCACGAGATACTTCTGCTTCTGCTCCTCAGTCCCGAACTTCATCAGCCCGTGGCAGAAGAGGGAGTTGTTCACGCTCATGATGGTGCCGTGGGAGGCATCCACCTTGCAGATTTCTTCCATAGCAAGCACGTAAGAGAGCGTGTCCATGCCCGCCCCGCCATACTCGGGCGGTACCTCGATGCCCATCAACCCCAATTCGCCCATCTGCATGATCGTCTCCATCGGGAACTCCCCCGACTCGTCGTACTCCGCCGCGATGGGCGCGATGGCATTCTGAGCGAAATCACGTGCCAGATCACGAATGGCGCGTTGTTCTTCGGTAAACTCGAAATTCACCGAAACCTCCTCGTTTCGTTCTTCTTCGGGACGGTACCCGTTGTATTCTACGGCGATTATACCCAGCGAGAGAGAATAATGGCAATTTGACCTATGGTGGAGCGGGGAGCGGAACGGCGTTTGAGGGTGGGAGGCGACAAATGGTGGTTGACAAGGTTGATCAACTCCTTATACAATGGTCAAACCTCTCTCACTGCGACATGTCAGCAGTGAGTATTATCCTTTCACACCCCCATCACAGGAGGAGGATCTTCTTATGAAACGAAGAGAGTTTCTGGGGCTTGCGGGCAAGGCATCGATTGGTGCGGCGGCAATTAGCCTTACTGGCTGTGCGACAGGCCAGCAGCAGGCAGAGGTAGCCGCTGACGCCTCGCTACCCGAATTGGACTGGCAGATGCCGACGAGCTGGCCACCTGGGCTTGATACGCTCTTTGGTGGCGCGCAACACTTTGCCGACCGGGTGGCGGCAATGACAAACGGCCGCTTTCGAATCACCGCTCGTGCGGCGGGCGAATTAGTCGATGGGTTAGCGGTGCTCGATTCCGTGTCGGAGGGGGCAGTGCCCATTGGACACACCGCGTCGTACTACTATATCGGCAAGACGCCTGCGCTGGCCTTCGGCACGACGGTACCCTTCGGCCTAACCGCAACACAGCAGCATGCCTGGTTGTATGCAGGTGGCGGGCTGGATATGATGCAAGAGATGTATCGCGAGAGGTTCAACGTCATCCAATTTCCTGCAGGCAATACGGGCACGCAGATGGGTGGCTGGTTCCGCCGAGAGATCGAAACCTTGAACGACCTGCAGGGCCTAAGGATGCGCATTCCCGGTCTCGGCGGCCAGGTGATGGAGCGCTTGGGGGTGAACGTGCAGGTGCTGCCCGGTGGCGAGATCTTCCAGGCGCTGCAAACGGGGGCGGTTGACGCGGCCGAGTGGGTTGGGCCATACGACGACCAAAAACTGGGCTTCCAGGATGTGGCCCAGTTCTATTACTTCCCAGGATGGTGGGAACCCGGCCCGACATTGGAGGTGGAAATAAACCTGGATGAGTGGAACAACCTGCCAGAACAATACCAGGAAGTCATCAGGACGGCCGCCTTCGACGCCAACGTGACGATGCTTGCCCGCTATGATTCCCTCAATAGCGTAGCGCTGCAGGAACTCCTTGCCGAGGGGATCCAGTTGCGGCAATATAGCAACGAGATTATGACGGCAGGCGAGGAAACAGCCTTTGAGATGTATGACGAGTTCGCGGAGGAGGATTCCGACTTCGCGGAGATCTTCGAGAATTGGCGTGCCTTCCGCGATCGTACTTACGAATGGAACAGCATCGCCGAGGGTGCCTTTAGTGCCTACGTGTATGACCGATCTACTGGTGGCGAAAGCTAGTGCACCATTAGGGGAGTTGTTTGGGAATGGAGGAGAGACTGGAGATTGGAGACTGGAGATCCATTCCCGAAAAGCTTTCTTGATTCTGCACTAGGCGACCATCAAAAGGAGTAGCCCGCAGGTTGCTCCTTTTTTTGTTGGACTAGACGAGTAATGTTCTTGACGCGCAACTTCAGATGTGTAGCTCCTGCAACTCCCACAGCTCCCACAGCTCCTACAGTCCCTACGAGGCTGCTTGGACCAACCATTGCACAGTCTGAGGGAAAGCGATGACAACAATCAGGGCAATTCCCTGCAGAACCATGAAGGGCAATGCCCCCTTGTGTATGTCGATCGTTTCGACTTCTTCGGGGGCGACACTCTGTAGATAGAACAGGGAGAAGCCGACGGGGGGCGAGATAAAGGCCATATTCAGGTTGATAGCCATCATCACGCCGAACCATACCAGATCCACGCCAAGTTCTACTGCTGCAGGGACAAAGAGTGGCATCACGATAAAACTGATCTCGAGGAACTCCAGGTTGATGCCGAGCAGGAACACGGCAATATTCGCCGCAATAATGAAGCCCCAGAATCCACCCGGCAGGCCGGTAAGCAAGTCCGTGACGAATCGCTGGCCGCCGAGCCCGTCAAAAACTAGGCCAAAAAAGGTCGAGGCAAAGAGGATCATCAGTACCAGCGCGGTGATATTGGCGGTGGATCGTGC
>JALZCF010000162.1 GCA_030863245.1 Chloroflexota bacterium | reverse complement strand
ATCATGAGGACCAACGAGGTGGGAAGCGATGGGCAAGCAGTATTACGTGATCCTGACCCGACAGGAACGGGCGCACTTGCAGAAGTTGATTCGGACCGCGCCAAGTGCTGATGAGATGGCTTTCCCCCTCGACGTGCTCCAGCTGAGTCTCTCGCAGCCACATGTCGAAGGTGGCCGTAAGCAATCTCGCTCTGGGGTGGTCCCTTAGGCTAGGCCTCCCCCACCGCGGCGCCATAGGTTTCGATGGGTGTATCAGATGCATCACTGCTGGGTCGGCGTCGTTCCGTGTCGCGCTCTCATGTGGCTACGCAGGTGAATAGCCGACTCACCTGGCCTACCGCCCTCCCATACGCGCCTGTTGGCATGCCTTGAGTCGCGCCCAATTCCTCTGACGCCGGGAGGACATTGTTAAGCCGTGTGACATCCTTGGGTTCAAGGCCGTGGATGACTCGTTGTGGCGCGGGTCCTATCACTGAAGGGTTGCCACCACCGGGATGAGAGCCTTTCGCTTTTTCAATCTGACGCGCACCCACCGCCGTGCACGGTAGGTTGCATCCCGGTCTTCCCCACCGTGCACATATTGCTTGATGTAGCACAGGTGGGGTACAATTCCCCACTAAAGGAGGTGATGATGGCAAAATCTGCCACAATTCGAGCACGGATGGACCCCCAACTGAAAGAGGCGGCCGAGGACATTCTGCACGAACTCGGGCTATCGACTACCCAGGCCCTGACGCTATTTTATCAGCAAATTTGCCTGACTAAGGGGCTGCCGTTTGCGGTGCAACTGCCTGACGAAAGCCCTGGCGCGCCACCCCGTCCCGCAGCGGAGGAGGCCTCCGCCTTTCCGGCCAATCCAAAGCGCGCCATCATGAAACGGAATGCCAAGGCGTATCGGGCCATGCACAGCGAACTCGTCAAGCACTATTTGGGTCAGTTTGTTGCGATCTGTAACGCCCAGTTGGTTGATCATGATGCGGATCCCGTGGCGCTCTTGCAACGCGTACGGACTAAGTACCCCGATCAGGTTATCTTGCGGCGCAAAGTAGAGCGGGTCCCAGACCGAGACCTGCGACTGCGTCACCCTCGCTTCGAGAGCCGGTGATGGCGCGGCTTGTCGCTTTCGACTACGACACCACCTATCTGCCGCCCGCTCCCTTTTTGCCCGTTGCTATTGATGGCTACGATGCCGAAAAGCTGCCTATCCAGGTCGCGGCCTTCGTCGATTCCGGGGCCGATGGCACGCTGCTGCCCGAAGACATCTTGCAAGCGGTGGGGGCGGAATACGCAGACACCGTTCGCCTGCACGGGACGGCCGGTGGGGTAGAGCAAGTCGATTGCTACACCATACGCATCCGCTTCGAGCGCACCACCATCCAGGCCATCTCGGCCGCGGCCATGCCAGCAGGCACGGTGCCCTTGCTCGGTCGCGATGTGCTGAATCAGCTGATACTAACACTACATGGCCCTGCTGGCGTGATAGAAGCACACCTGGATTGATACGCCCGGGGGACCGGGGCGCTAGAGAGTACCTATGACAGCGTGTGAGGTGACCCTCAATCGGCTGGACGAGGTGTGCGCCACGCACCTCGCCTTCGCCAGGTGCTGGTCGTGGGCAACCGCCTCTCGGCCCGTGCCTGGAGCGACCGCTCTAGCACCCTCCGTACGACGCTGGCGCTCACCGCCGATACGCTGACGGTCCTGGCTGCGCTGGCGGGAGCGGGGCAGGAGACCACTTGTCGCCAACCCACGCAAGCGAGCAGCGTGCACCGTCTACGACTCGCTTCTCCGACCGACAACCGCCCTTCGCGTCTAGTGTGTTGTTAGGCAAGTCCTCCCCGATTGTAGCGCCGTGGTGCGGCTACTCCAGCCCATGGCTACATCGGCGTCGTTCCGTGGCGTGCTCTGTATATGACCATGAAGGTGAGTTGGAAGGACATGGATAAGCTGTGCTACATCCGTGGGTTAGATGCGGTGTATAACTCGTTGTGGTGCACGTAGGCCCTCTTACTATGCGAAGGGCAGATAGTCCACTGGGACCCCCTCCCTTTCACCACCCACACGGCGTGCCAGCCCAGCCTGCCAGTTCAGAGCGGGAAGAGCTATCCGGGACCGGGCTGGTACGAGCAAATGGATCAGGTGCGGGAGGCGGTAGTGGGGATGGTCGAGGAGGGACAGAAGCCCACGTTGAAGCAGCAGGCGACGGCGGCGAGGTGGTTGAGGAAGATATCACGCGCATTGTGGAAGGGCTCTTGTCGGGGAGTGGCGGAACGACCCTGCCGCTGGTGCGAACGAAGCTGCTCAATTTGGTCCGACTGCTGTACGAGGTCGAGAGGGCGGTGTAGGGAAATGGAGCATGAGGCATCGCAGCCGGATATGCCATAACCTTGGGTTGGCTGGCTGCTCCTTACTTTGTCGTTATCTGAGCCTAATCATCTTCGTCATCCTCAAACGCAAGATCCCTGGTGTCGATCCCCCTACGTGCGGCCGCAATCCTCACGTACTGCCTTACCATCTCTTCAACAGTTGCCGTTTTGGAGTCGAAGCCGAGATAAGAGGTGCGTTGGGCTAGTTGTGTAATTTGAGGTGGTTCAACGAACGTTTGCGCAAGCACTTCTACATTCCCGAATACGTCGGCTGTCACGCCATCAGCCAGGATCTGCCCCCTTCCCATGGCGACCACTCGTTTGGCATAGCGCGCCACGATAGGCATATCGTGAGTCACGATGATGATGATATGACCCTGCTCTTCATGGAGCCGTTGCAAGAAATCCATGATCTCGAGCGACTGTTTCAAATCCTGGCCGGTCGTGGGCTCGTCGACGATGATGGCATGTGGCCGCAAGGACAGAATCGCAGCAATGGCTACCCGTTGGCGCATACCTTTCGTCAGGAAGAAAGGATGCTCCTCGAAGTCCTCCTCTGGCAGACCGACAACACGCGCCGCTTCTATCACCCGCTCGTGGACTTCTTCCTCGCTTAACCCGATGTTTCGCGGGCCGTAAGCAATCTCGTCCCAACAGCTACTGTTAAACAGCTGGTGGTCCGGGTTCTGGAAGACATAGCCGACCCGCTTGACCATTTGCACTATACGCGTTCGCTTTGTGTCCAGCCCATCGACCAGGATCTCACCCTTAGTCGGCTTAAAGAGGCCATTAAGACACTTGGAGAGGGTGGTTTTGCCGGAACCATTCTGCCCGATAAGGGCAACAAAGTCACCATGGTCAACCGTGAGGTTGATCCCTCGCAGGGCGTGTGTGCCATCCGGGTAAATAAAATCAACATCGCGGACCTGGATAAAAGCGTCCTCTGTCATGGTCTGCCTCTCTCTTTAAAGGGCACTCCGATCAGGAGATGGAGGCGCTCCACGGCGGCATCGAGTGTCAAGGGGATTTCCCCGTCGTAGGCATCCTGCCTCATTAACGCTTGAAAGAACGCGATCGCTCCCGGTGCCACAACGTCAGCCGATTCTAAGATATCCAGCCGGCGAAAGAATTCGACGGTCTCTTCAGCAAGCACGATTTCGCCGTCGGACAGCAAGACCATCCTATCCGCCAGGGGCACGAGGTGCTCCAGGCTATGTTCAATTACAATGATCGTGTTATGTTGCTCCTGTTTCAGGCGGGCCAGGA
>JALZCF010000153.1 GCA_030863245.1 Chloroflexota bacterium | reverse complement strand
ACGGTCCTGCGCTCGCGGAGCACCTCGAAGAGGCGCTGGCAGTGCGTCGCCGCCACTTCATGTTGCACCCTCTCTGCTCCTTCGATCCGCACCCCGCCTATTTCAGCGCTTTCGAGAGGGTATCGGGAATGACCGGCACTGAGGCGAAGAGGGCAGCCTACCGGCTGTTGGAGGGCGAGGAAACGGCGCTGACGCGGCTGATCGACGACCTCTATGCTCTGGCCGTCAGCGCACGTGAGGTGTCTGCGGTAGCGGACCTGATCGCTGACCCGGCGCCGGATGTGCTGGACCGGCTGGCGGGGCTCCCGGAGGCGGTTCCCTTCCGCGTCCAACTGGAGGCGTTTCTCGACAGGTACGGGGAACACACAGGCAACGGATGGGGATCGGAGGCGACGATACGGACGCCGACCTGGCGCGAGCAGCCCAGGGAGGTGCTGCGCCTTGTAGCGCCCTACCTCTCCCCCTCTGTCGAGCCCCCAGCGGTCATCCGCCGCCGTGCTCAGGAGGCACGCGATGCCGAAGTGGAAGCGCTCTGCGCGGCCTGCGACGATCTAGAGGCGATCGCACTATTCCGTCGCGAGCTCGCCCAGGCACGCCGCGTCGCGACGGTGCTGGAGGAACATAATCACTACATGGACCAGCTAGGAACCGGTCAACTGCGCCGGGCCGTCATGGCAGCAGCTGATTGGCTCGTCAGGCAGCGGGTCCTGCCGACGAGAGAGGATGTGCTCTGGCTCGACTTCGACGAGATCCTGGCGGCCCTACAAGCCGAGACGCCCACTCCCTTAACCACGATGGTAGCCGACCGTCAGGCGCAGCATGTCGTGTGGGAGCAGATGGATGCCCCGCCCATTCTAGGGAGACCCGACGCACAGTTGCCCGAGCGTCCGGAAGAAGAACCGGCAGTGACGGCGGAGCATGCTGAAGAGAGCGGACAGTTGAGCGGATTGGGGGCTAGCCCGGGTCGCTACCGTGGCCGTGCCCGCGTTGTGGCCCCCTCGGTAGCACTTCCCGCCGTGGAGCAGGGTGACGTGTTGGTGGCTGAGAATGTCGGACCACGTTGGACTCCGCTCTTTCCCTTACTCGGAGGCTTGATCCTGGATGGGGGCGCGCTGGGGCAGCATGCTGCAGCAACGGCGCGGGAGTATGGTGTACCAGCCGTCATCGCGACCGGTACTGCCACCCAGCGTATCGAAGACGGTAGCTGGGTCACCATTGATGGCACGGTCGGTACCATTGAGCTGGAGGATATCGTGAATCCACTTGCTGCTGGAGGATGATGCCTCCTACCACCAAACAGATGGGTCTGGCAATTTGCCATTATCAAGCGCGCACGAAGGAGTAGTTCCTGCTATAGTGAGACTAAGGTATTGTAACAGCGATTGGTTGAAATGAATGTTCCGAATGTTCCGAAATCGGGTCTTTCTAGTCTGAAAATCGCGATTTCGGAACATTGACATAATGTTGTTGTACTCGCTCATTTCTACCTCCCGCTGCTCCGCTACCGTGTAGCCAACGCGCGTGGCCAATCGGTCCATCAGCAGCGTGCGGGCTATGGTGCGGGTGTGGAGCGTTTGTGTGTTCGTCGGGCATGGTGTGGGAGTAGGGCTTGGTTGAAAAATGTGCCAAATGTGCCAAGAACGCGATTTTTTAGTCGGAGAAGCGAGATTTTGGCACATTGACATAAGGGTGTTGCATCCGCCGATTTCCATCTCCTCCTGCTCTGCTAGGTTGGCTAACGCGCTTGGCTAGGCGATCCATCATCCTCGCGCGGGGCGCGCGTATGGCGCTCTTTGACTACCGCTTTACGAGCCCCCACATGCGGCAGCCGTTGGAGTCTTTGGACCATATGCCCTTAGTATACAGCAGGGGTGCGACAATTCTGGTCGCGTGCGGGGTCTGCGTCAATTCTCCATTTCCAGTTAGCTGAGCTCCCACAAGAGGGCTTTTCGCTACACCACCGCGCTTTGGGCGTGGGGCCCGCCGAGGGTTACGAGGCGCAAACGGCGCGGCGCTGCTCCGCTAGAGCACGGCTCCTCGGAGTGTGGGCCGCCGAGGGTTACGAGGCGCAAACGGCGCGCCTCTCCACCCCCGGCTACCAGAACAACGGTCCTATCGGACCTAACGGAAGGATGAAAGACCGTTCGTGATCCGTGCCGTCATTCCGCACTCCGCCTTCCGCACTCCGCACTTAACGGATTCACGCGCAGCGTTCATCCTTCATCCTTGCCGTTACACCCTCACACCCCCACACTCCCGCGAACAGGATAGTTGTGTCCACCATCACGCGAGGCCTGACCCTACGAGCCGAGCTCGCCATAAGTATCCTTGAAAACGTCCCGGCGCAACTCCGGAGGGACCGGACAGTTTCCTGCACCACCTGTGGCAAAGTGTGCAGGGAAAAGAGGGCGTGGTGCGCCAAGCCATCGTGGCCGAGTTGCGCTACTTCACGACCAACCACCAGCGTATCGACTAAACAGCCTTCCGCTTTCCAGTGCTAGGGACGGCGAACTCGGAGACCTCGCGGTGAGGCCACCGCTACGGTGCCTTCCAACTGAGCCAATTCCACTTGCACTAGAACCATCGCGAGTAGATCCAAGATCGGCCGTATACCATCTTCATCCGGTCGCAATAACAGGATGCCAGCATGTGTACCAGGCGGATAGACACGGATATCACCAAATCCTTTGTCAGCTGTTAAGAGAAACTGCTGCTCTGCCTGCACAGCATCCCACAAGACCGGGTCTTTCCAGCCACCCATCTCCTGCTCAACGACAGTACTTGCTGCGTATCCTCTCTCCTGTAACCAAGCGGCCGCTACGGGTGGAATATCCTCGTCAACTTTGATATGCATCTGTCAACCAGCAAACGGCACTAGTATCTCCTGTCGCACGACAGCGGCGGCATAGGCCAGAGCGGCCTGCACATGTGCTACAGATAACTGGGGATAGGCGGCAAGAATCTCTTCCGTTGTCATCCCATCAGCCAAACTGCCCACAATCGTAGCAACCGGTATGCGAGTCCCCTTGAGACATGGATCGCCATGATGCAAGTCAGGGTCAATGGTGACGTACGCTTTCCAGTCAACGCGGCTCATCCGTTTACTCCTGTTGGCAACACTCGTGATTGCTCCCGCACTGTGCTCTTTTCAAGATCCTACCTCCCCCAGTCGCCTTCTGCAATTGAAGAACACGGAGGACAGGATGAACGGATCCAATATTCTCCTGGCCTACCCCCACGCAACACAGGGCTAAGCGCCGCCAGCGTGCGAGGGCTGAGGGAGTGGGGGATGATGACGGTCGGTGCCTTCAAGTACTCCTCGAAGGCACGGCTCATCTCATCGTAGAATTTGCGGAGGCCGGACTTCTTCGGGGAAAACCCGCCTCTTATTCATACGCTCCCCGGATGAGCGCCACGTTATGCTGGTACTACGCACGCACGGCTTCGATAATGCTGAACGGTGAAGCTGTAGGAGTGGCCTTGACCAGGCGCAGTCCGGCTTGCCGCAGCAAGTCACGGTACTCGTCTTCCGTACGTTCCCGGCTGTGGAGGTAGAGCAGCATCGTCAAGTCCAGAAACTTTGCTGGTGATGGCACGTTCCCCGGTGGAATAATCATCTCCACGAGCAAGACGCGTCCGTTCTCTGCCATCGCTTGTCGGCAGTTCTCGAGGATGGTGACCGCCCGATCATCATCCCAGTCGTGCACGATGAATTTCAAGACATATGCATCACCCCCTTGGGGCACCGCCTCGAAAAAGTTCCCGGCAACTTTCTCCGCTCGACCCTGAGCGAGGTAATCGTCTAGGGCTCCACGAGCGCTGGCAATAACTTGGGGGGCATCAAAGAGCACACCCGACGCCTGGGGATTGCGATCCAAGATCAGCGCGAGCAAGGCGCCGTGCCCACCGCCGACATCAACAATCTTGTGGTAGGCAGAGAAGTCATGCGCAGCTACGATCGCTGCAGCATCAGCGGTAGTTCCGCTGGTCATCACATCATTGAAAATCTTTGCCAGCTCTGGCTGTTCGTCTAGATAGTCGAACCAGGACTTGCCGTAGAGATGCTCGAAGGCTGGCTGTCCGGTCCGCACACTGTATTCAAGATTTGCCCAGGTCAGAAGATTGGCCTGACTTCCATCAAACAAAGCAAATGTGCGGATGCTATTGGGGGCGTTACGCCGCAGCGGATCAGCTAACTCCGTCAGCGCGAAACGGCCATCTGCATTCTCTCTGAACACGCCGCGACTTGCCAGGGCGCGCATGAGGCGATACAGCGAGCTCCCGTGGGTATCGGTTTCGCGTGCCAGCTCGGCGATCGACAGTGGACCATCTTGGAGGAGATCAGCGATGCCAAGCTTAGCGGCCAGCAAAATGGTGTGTATGAAGCCCAGTTCGTCGATCACCTGCCTCAGATTTGCCGCCGGGGAATTGTCTGTGTGCGTAAGATCACTCATTGTTTCCTCTCTCGTCGCTAAGGACATACAAGCCGCGCCATGATACGATCTTGTCAAGGACAGGACAAAAGGTACCCGGGCCGACGGCGAGGTTAGCCCCTGCTGTCAAGACGGCGAAGCGGTAGTATAAGCCGAATCAGAAAGAGCAACAACGGCAGCGGTTCAAGGGTAATGAACCTCTGCTGGAATGCGGTACTGCAGAGCCAGTAGTGCTTCCCGCGCTGATCGTACACCTTAGCTCGTGGTCCAGGTTTTGGGACCAATTATACCTACCCACGAGCACGTAAGTGTAGAAGTGTAGAAGTGTAGAAGCGTAGAACAGGGGCTATTGTGGTCTACACTTACCGCCTCCAGCCGCACCCCAACCACGCCCTACCCCCACTCAATGACCACTACCCACGGCCGTTCCTTACAGATATGTTATAGTTCGCTACTTCGCTAGTAAAAAGGTTGCTTTTGACAAACATTTGCTGTATGATGGGATTACGCTTATAGTAGTATTGGTTGGCGCAAGCCGCACGCCACCAAGCAAGCCAGCCTTATCGCTGGTGCCTAGGCGGTTAGGCAAACGGCAGACCCCCAGGCGGGATGCGGGCTAGCCAACCCGTTAGGAACCTTAACACCCTCCCATCGCGTGCCCGCAGGCCGACCTGATAGGCCTCCTCCTGGGTTAAGGGAGGGTATAGGAGGGGGAAGGTGTGTTATAAATAACCTCTCTATTGTCGTGTTGTCCCCACTTGCTACTCTCCTCCACCACCTACCAACCCCCAAAGTGTAGACCAAAATGACCCCTGTTCTACACTTCTACACTTCTACACTTCTACGTTTACGTCCCTGCCAGGAAAGGAATAAGCCCTTCTACCACCCCATCGAGTCGTCCCTCCTGGAGGAGAGCACGGATGACAGGATGAACGGATCGGGTTCTGCTAGGTGGGGTGCCGGCGCGTGCGTTACCGGATGCTTGGAGGGTTCGTAATGAACTGAGCGACCACACCTACGA
>JALZCF010000117.1 GCA_030863245.1 Chloroflexota bacterium | reverse complement strand
AAAGAACCAGGCAGGGTACGACTCCAAGTACGGCGCGCTGTATTATCCGTGGCTCTCCGTCGTCAACCCATTGGACGCGAGCGGGGGCACGATGCTGGTTCCCCCGAGTGGCCACGTTGCCGGTATCTACGCGCGAAGCGACAGCCAGCGCGGCGTTCACAAAGCTCCCGCCAACGAGGTTGTAGCTGGCGTGCTAGGCCTGGAGATCAATGTGACGAAGGGCGAACAGGATGGGCTGAACCCTGCTGGAGTCAACTGCATCCGCGCCTTTCCCGGTCGGGGTGTCCGCGTCTGGGGTGCGCGTACCCTTTCCAGTGATCCGGCCTGGCGCTACGTTAATGTGCGGCGGCTCTTCAACTTCGTGGAGGCTTCGATCGAGGCGGGAACCCAGTGGGTGGTCTTCGAGCCGAACGACCCGGATTTGTGGGCGCGCGTCCGGCGCGACGTGACCGCCTTCCTGCGAACGGTCTGGCGTAGCGGAGCACTCTTTGGGACGACTCCTGAGCAGGCCTTTTACGTGAAGTGCGACGAAGAGTTGAACCCATCCGAGGTTCGCGACGTTGGTCAACTCATCATCGAGGTTGGCCTGGCGCCCGTCAAACCTGCCGAGTTTGTCATTTTCCGCATCAGCCAATGGCACGGTCCGGAGGCGGAGGCGGAAGAAGGATAATCAAAGTAACGTAAGTTTAGGCTGACACTGTTGAGTTGTCCGTTGAGAAACAAATAGACTATGGAGGAAGATCCTATGGCGATTAATCCAGCAGGCAGCTTTCGCTATGCAATCGAGATGCAGGGCATGGTGACGGGCTACTTTACCGAGTGTTCGGGACTTGGTTCAGAGCATGAGATTATCGAGCACAAGGTCGTGGACGAGAAGGGACGAGAGGTTGTCCAGAAGATTCCAGGGCGGTTGAAGTGGCAGGACATCACGTTGAAACGAGGCATCACCGACAATATGGATATCTGGAACTGGCGAAAACAGGTGGAGGATGGCGACATTGAGGCAGCTCGCTGCAACGGCTCGGTCGTCATGTTCGATCAGAGTTACACAGAACTGGCCCGGTGGAATTTCGAAAATGCCTGGCCATCGAAGGTCACTGGGCCTTCGATGAAATCGGACTCCAATGAGATCGGCATCGAGGAAATGACCATCGTCCATGAGGGGTTGTGGCGCGTTTAATCGAACGGGAGTTGCAGATGTCAGGTGAACTGATTCGGGTTCCGTTCCCCTGACACTCGCCCCTGAACCACGTAACACCTCCGTTACTCTGTCACTCTACAAAGGAGCGCATATGCTGCAAACCGAGTTCGAGTTCACGCTGCCGATGGGGTATGTGGATGCGGAGGGCAACGTGCATCGCGAGGGGACGATGCGCTTGGCGACGGCAATTGATGAGATTGCTCCCATGCGCGACCCGCGCGTCAAGGCCAACGAGGCGTACCTGACCATCATCCTCTTGTCACGGGTTGTTGACAGTTTAGGTACTTTGCGCGATGTCAACCCGCACGTCATCGAAAATCTCTTTGCGGCCGATTTCGCTTACTTGCAGGATTTCTATCGCCGCATCAATGAGAATGGTCAGGCTACGATAGACGTTTCCTGCCCCCAATGCGAGCATCATTTCCAGTGGGAGGTATCGCCAGTGGGGGGGTGACTGTCTACCCACTCGATCGCCTGTATGAAGAGCTGGCGTACATTGCTTATCACTTCCACTGGCCCTACAGCGAGATAGTGCGGATGGAACACCCCGAGCGCCAGCGGTGGGTAGACGAGATCAGGGCGATCAACACGAGGCTGAATGAGATGGCAGAGGAATAAGTATGACCAAGACCGGCCAGCGCGCGGAAACACACGCAGCGTTTCGATTCGCCGTACAGATAGAGGGCATTGACGAGGCGTTCTTCAGTGAGTGCACGTTGCCGTCGCTCGAAGTCGAAATCACGGAACAAAAGGAGGGCGGCTATAACAGCGGCACGCACTTGCTGCCCGGCCGGGTGAAGGCGGGTCGCGTCTCTCTTAAGCGAGGGGTGGCACACTCTACCGAGCTGCTGAACTGGTACCGCGACGTCATAAATGGCAACCTTAGCGCCGCCATGCGGCGGGTTTCAGTTGTTATGTACGATTCGAAGCTCGACGAGGTGATGCGCCTCAATTTCGAGGGAGCTTACCCAACAAAGTGGACGGGGCCATCCTTTAAGGCATCCGAAAATAGTGTTGCCATCGAGACGCTGGAGCTAGCCTTCGCAGAGGTCACGATCGATTAAGTCACAGAGGTGGTTGATTGCGTGAAATAGGTAGGAGGAACACGAGAGGGCTGCAACGGCCTGTTCTCGGCCGCGAGGTTGCCCGCCGCCTACGTCCCTGGCGGTTACCGTGGTCGCCGCAGCGGCCGCTCGTACAGCGATACCCGGCTGCGGCGCGTCCCTTGGTGTGGCGAGCGACCGGACGGGCTGGTCAAGCTGCTCCGGTTGGACCCGCGGAGAGCGAGCCGCCGGAGAGCGCTGGGACCGGGGTCCTTGAGCAGTTGCGGCAGCGGTTGAACCAGGCGGTCTATCCGCCTGGTTCAAGTAGGACCGTGGCGAGGGTTTCACAAGGAAGTGTTGCCACTGGCCAGACTCCTCTACCCGTGGCGCATGGGCCGGAAGCCAACCGGCAAGCTAGGAAGCCAACCGCGCGGCGCGAGCAGGTTGCCTCCCGGCGCGAGCGAATGGGCAGATCGCTCCCGCAAGGAGACGGTCGGGTTCACGCCAGGGTGGAGGAGCTGCCGGTTAATCACCCTCCCGAACCGCAGCATAGCGCGTCACCACCAATCCAACGCCGGAGAGACCATATCGCTGAGGGGGCGGCAGAGCCGGTCGCACCGCCCGAAACATTGATTGCAACTGGGCCGGATCTGGAGAGCATGTCGGAGCAGGGGAGTGGGGTAAGAGAACCGGAGACACCCTCAGAAAATCCTACTCTTAACCAGTCCGAGGTCTCGCCGCCAACCGGCAGGGCAGGCGCGGTGGGGTCGCTGACTCCCCTGGCCAAACCTCCAGCCTCTTCCACGACGACGCGAACCGCGGCGGCCCAGAGAATGGTTGCAGAGGGAAGTGAGCAGCCCCCGCCGGTCCGTCCCATTGAAGGATGGGCGGACACTCCCTCGACACCAGCCAGCGCGAGTGCCATCCGGCGGGAGCCGGATACATCTCAATCTCAACCAGAACCACAGGGCGCACAACAGCGCCGGGCAGTGCCACAGAGCACGAAGCACGCGCCGCTGCCTCTTATGCCGCCCACGACACCCACTCGCGAGGAATACGATGACTCCGTGCCGCACCCGGTTACTGGCCGAGGAG
>JALZCF010000112.1 GCA_030863245.1 Chloroflexota bacterium | reverse complement strand
TGCTGCCGCTTGGCTTGACATTCGTCTCCAACCTCGGCAATGCGGGAATCCTGGCGGGAGGACCATTCGTCAGCGAACAGCTGACTATCTCGCTGATGCTGTGGCTGGTCCTTCTACCCCTGATCGTTGGGCCTTCTCTCATTCGTGACCTAGGTGAGGTGGGAGAGATTCTATGGACGACTCCGCTCGATGCTCTCACGCACCTGCTGGGTGTATGTGGCGGCCTGTTACTGGCGCTTCTACCCGCGCTCCTGGCGCACCTTGTGGCTCAGTGGCTCGTTGGCTACCTATTGCTCGGTTCATCAGCCATTCTCGTCTGGCAATATGGGCCACCGTTCCTCCTGGCAAGTACGATAGCAGGGGTCAGCGTGGCAGTCCTGCTGGCGCTGCTGCTACGACGCGCGTTGGTCCTACTCCTGGTATGGCTGGCATTGTGGGCGGTGGTGGTGCAGGCGAGTCTGGGCTTTTTTGGCACGCTTGAATCGGTGGCCCTGGCGTCGCCCGCCAACATTTTCTTCTACAATCTACAACTCTCGCCCTCCCTCGGGCTGGGGCCGGCGCGGCCACTAGTGCAGGGATTGGTGCTCTGGTTTGTCGGGGTGGGGGTACTGGCAGCCCTCCTGGCCGTGGGGATGGCTGTCGTTGCCGACAGGCGGCGTGCTGTGCGGCAAGGGCTGCCGTTGATGACGTGGATCGTGGTGGCGGGGCTATTGGCCGGGGGCGGTTTGTTGCTGCACTCGCGGGCCGTGCGTGCACAGTCCATTTCCCCCTCGCCCGCTAACATCCAGCCTGACCTCTGGCGGGTGGAGGCGCACACGCTGGAGGTAGCCGTGGATGCCAGGCGTGATACCCTCGTAGGTACCTCGACCATGCGCCTCAAGCCGCTACGCCCGATGGAGGAGCCGGAGGTCGTTCTGCGCCTCAATCCTGGCCTTGCCATCACGGAGGTATCGGACGAGGCCGGGCAGCCCCTGGGCTGGGAGCGGGTGGGAGATGGCATTATCGTCTCGCTGCCCGCCACCTCCGCGCAGCCACTCGCTCTTCAGCTACGATGGCAGGGCACCCCGCGCGTACCCTACAACGATTACGGAGACCGCCTTGACTATCACTTCCCTGCCTTCGATACGCCCCAACCGGTTGATGCCCTGCTGTACGGCGGGGTGGGCTATCTATTCCGGGACGGCGATTGGTACCCTTGGCCATGGGGGAATGGCCCAAGCCCACAACAGGCAACGGAGAATCACCTGACAGTGCGTGTCTCGGATGAGCGCACGCTGGCCTCGGTTCCCCTTGACGACGGGCTGGCCGTGTGGGATGGCGAACTGCCTGCGGTGCTCCTGGTCTTGCCACCTTCGGGCACCAAAACCCTGGACGGCCGCACGATTCATTTCGGAATGTTGGGCGGGACGGACAACGTGTTCGTCAGGCGGCTCGAACAGATGGCAGAGCTGCTTCCCCAACTGTCCGAAGCAGTAGGCGTGCAGCCGGTTCCGACTCACATCGTCGCCTTGCCTTACTTACACGACATCGTCTGGAGTGGCGATCTGCTGCTGGTGCCGGAAGGTACGGGTCCCCTGCGTGACGATCTGCGCGGCCTTCTTCTGTCTCCGTGGTTCGAGGGGGAGGTGGATGATGGCATAGATGAACGAGCACTGATGACCGTCTTGGCCCGCGCCTGGCTTGCCAATCATACGGTTTTGCCGACAGGCTGGGTGCGGGTACGCCCGGATGTGGAGGGGATTGTCGCGCTCACGGGGGTGCCGGGGGAGGCAGGAGTGGTGCGCTCTCCTGGAGCATCCGATGACCATCTCGGGCGCTGGATTCCCGCGTTGGGCTCGCCCAGTGACTATCTACCGTCCCTCTCCTCAAGCGGGGAGCAACCACCCCTGCCTAGAGAGGGACAAGACCTGCGCACGATGGGCAACCCACCGTTACGTCCAGACGACCATCTTGAGCTGCTGGCGCTATGGGTGGCGGTCGAATTGGCCGATCCCGCCGTTCGGGACGCTGACCTCGCCGTGCTTCTGGCTGAGCCTCAGACTGACGGCCGCTCTGAGACCTTTGAACCCTTCTTGTTACGCTCGCTCCCGCTCGATTTTCCGGTTAGTCAAGGGCAGAAGGCGGCGCTCGTCGAGGCCCTGCACAACTGGCTGGAGGAGGTGAGTCGAGCGCAAGCCCTACAACTCTTTGGCGAGGCGGTGCGGGAGCAGGAAGGTACTTTCGCTGTGGAGCACCTATTGGAAACGTTAGAGCAGCGCAGTGGTGTACCGATTGAGTATAACGAGAATGAGTAATACTGCGGACGAGTAGTAGGTGCCAAACATCATGCACATCCGAATCGAAAATCTCACCAAAACCTATCGCGGCGGCGTGACCGCGCTGCGGGAAGTTGACCTGGAGATTGGCACGGGCATGTTCGGGCTATTAGGGCCCAACGGCGCGGGAAAGACGACGCTGCTTCGCATCCTGGCGACGCTGCTCCAGCCAACCAGCGGGGGCGTCGTGGTGGGCGGCTTTGATGTGACGGACCAACAGGGGAAGTGGGCGGTCAAGCGGCTGCTCGGCTACCTGCCACAGGAGTTGGGTCTCTACCCCGACCTCTCTGCGCGCGAGTTCCTGGAGTACATCGCCACGCTCAAGCTGCTCCACGATCCGGCAGAGCGGCGCGCGCAGGTGGATCGCGTGCTGGCGCTGGCGGGGCTGGAGGCGAACGCCACGCGGCGCATCAAGACGCTGTCGGGCGGGATGAAGCGGCGCGTGGGTATCGCGCAGGCGCTGCTGGGCGACCCGAAGCTGCTGATCGTGGACGAGCCGACGGTGGGACTGGACCCCGAGGAGCGGGTGCGCTTCCGCACGTTGCTGGCACGCCTGGCGACGACGGGGGAGCGCACCGTGCTCCTCTCGACCCACATCGTCGAGGATATCGCCGCCACCTGCCACGATCTCGCGGTGATGCACGAGGGGCAGATTCGCTTTCGCGGCATGCCGACCGAGTTGCTTCGCGTCGCTGAGGGACAGACATGGGAGGTAACGCTCCCACCGGCAGAGATGCCTGCTCCTGCCTGGCGCGTCGTCTCCACAGTGCGCGACGCGGCGGGTGTGCGGCTACGGGTCGTCGGTCCGCGCCCTACCACTGATGCCGTGCCCGTCCCGCCTACGCTGGAGGAGGCATACCTAGCGCTGATGGGGGGAGAGTCACGGGTGATGGACGTAGGGGGGAAGGAAGCGGCTTGACGTCGGGGACTTGCCAATCAAGCATGCTGTGATCCTTACGGCGCCGACGCCAGACAACGGACTGAGAGAGTGCGGGATTGAACTTGGACCGGTATGCACCCTGCTAACCTCAGGTGCCGTGCAGGATGTGCATCCGAACCGCGATCAAAGTGTAGTGATGCAC
>JALZCF010000108.1 GCA_030863245.1 Chloroflexota bacterium | reverse complement strand
TCCTGGCGACGGGGAACAAGAGCGAGGCGGCCGTCGGCTACGCGACCCTCTACGGCGACATGGCCGGCGGTTTCAGTCCGATCAAAGACGTGCCCAAGACCCTCGTCTACGCCCTCTCCAAGTGGCGGAACGAGACACGCGGTTACGTCATTCCTGAGTCCTCCATCACCAAGGCCCCGAGCGCCGAGCTCAGGCCCGATCAGACCGACCAGGATACCCTCCCCCCGTACGATGCCCTAGACGCGATCCTCGTGCGTTATGTGGAGGAAGATTACAGCGTGCAGGAGATCGTCGAGGATGGCTTCGACGAGGAGATGGTGCTCAAAGTCATCCGTATGGTGGATCGTAACGAATTCAAGCGCCGTCAAGCTGCCCCCGGCATCAAGATCACCCCCCGCGCCTTCGGCAAAGATCGCCGCCTGCCCGTCACCAACCAATGGCAGCCCACGGCGGTTGAGCGAGGATGAAGGATGAAGAATTGATTGCGGAGTGCGGAATGGAGATTGGAGACTGGAAACTGGAGACTGGAGACTGGAGACTGCTGATTCATTCCCACAACGGTGTTTTGATTCCGCACAGTAGGTTCCTAGTTGCATTCTTCAGACAGAAGGCAAGCGCTCTGCGACAAGCAAAATGCAACATGCAATATGCACTAGATATCGCCAATCTCTGAACAGTCCGGCAGTCATGTCTCTTGCTCTCCGACGATGCGTGCTTCGATGAGGGTGAGGGTGTCGTCGAAGATCATGGTGGCTTCGAAGAAGGGATGGTGTAGGTCGAGTATGGGGGGGGTGAAGAGGGCGTCAGATTGGGGGATCGGGAGGGTTTTTAGGTCGGGGACGGGGATCCAGCGGAGGCGGCCCTCGCGGAGGTCGGCGCGTACCTCGCCCTCGAAGTTGGTGACGACGTAGAGAAAGAGTAGCCATTGCCAGTGCTGCAGTGGGGAGATCTCCGTCACCAGTCCTCTGAAGAGCACGTTCTTCCCACGTAGCCCCGTCTCTTCCTCCAATTCGCGCAGTGCGCACTCGCGAGGCGACTCATCCAGCTCCACCTTCCCACCTGGCGCTACCCACAGCCCTAGATTCGGCTCCTTATGCCGATACATCATAAGTACTTCCGGGCCGCGCTCGCCCTCTCGGAGCGCATAGACACAGGTACCTAACGTACGATCGGGCATGCCAAGGGGAGAAGGGCTGTTATTTGATTAGCCACGTTTCTGGGTCGTTGATCATGCCCACGATGGTACGCATGATGGCGTCGTAGCTCTTGTAGAGATCCGCTGCTTCGTCTCGATCCGCGTAGCCGGACTTTACCGCGAACTCTAGCCATACCTGCGTTTCCGCCACTTGGCTCTCTACCTCGTTAAGCCTGCTTATGAAGGCTTCCTCGTCGCGCCGCCAACGCCACGCCTCGGCCAAGTTGGCGCAGACGGAGCGAGAGGAGCGGCGGATCTGATCGGTCAATGAGTACAACTCCTCGACCGGAAAGCCCTTCGAGAGCTCAAACACCCGCATCGCCGCATCAAACGCCTTCTGATAGACCTCCAGCTCATTATGGGTCCTGATCCTATCCGCCATCACGCACCTCCATTCAAGTGCGGAGTGCGGAATGCAGAGTGCGGAATTACGGTACGGATTACGCATGGTCCTTTCATGCTTCATCCTTCTCCTTGCATTGCCTGATCTAGATCCGCCATGAGATCTTCTACGTCCTCAAGGCCTACGGCGAGGCGGACGAGGCCGTCGGGGATGCCGTAGGCGAGGCGGTAGTCGCGGGGGACGGAGGCGTGGGTGGTGCTGGCGGGGTGGGTGATGAGGGTCTTGGTGTCGCCGAGGGAGACGGTGAGGGTGCAGAGTTGGACGCGGTTGAGTAGCTGTCGCCCCGCCTCGTAGCCACCTTTGAGTTCGAAGACGAGCACGCCGCCACCGCCCCGCATCTGCCGACGCGCGAGGTCGTACTGGGGATGGGAGGGGTGGAAAGGATAGCGCACCTCCCGGACGGCAGGGTGCTCGGCAAGCCAGTGGGAGAGCGCGAGAGCGTTCTCGTTGTGACGTGCCATGCGTAACGGGAATGTCTGGATGCCGCGTGCCACGAGCCAGGCATTGAAGGGGCTAAGCACGCCACCGAGATTGCGGACGACTCCCTTCAGGGCGCGCTCCATGAACTCCGCCGGACCTGTGATGACGCCCGCGATCGCGTCGCCATGGCCGCCCAGGAATTTGGTGGCGCTATGAACCACCACGTCGACGCCAAGCGCGTGTGGCTGCTGGTTGATCGGGGTGGCAAAGGTGTTGTCGATCAACGTGAGGAGGTTGTTAGCACGAGCAATCTCCACGATAGCGACAATATCGTTCAGCGCAAAGTTAGGATTACCCGGCGACTCCAGATAGATGGCGCGCGTGTTGGGGCGGAGCGCGGCCGCAAATGCCTCAGGATCTGTTGCCTCCGCCAGCGAACTCTCGATGCCCATGCGTGGCAGGTCATGCTCCACGAGATGGTAGGTGGCGCTGTACAATCCGGTCGTCGCGATGAGGTGGTCGCCGGGGGAGAGCGCCGTCAGCAGTGCAGTGGAGATGGCTGCCATGCCACTCGCCAGCGCCAATCCCGCCTCTGCCCCCTCCAGCGCCGCCACCTTCTGCCCCAACCGCTCCACCGTCGGGTTCCCCCAGCGGGTGTAGATCGGCATATCCTCATACGCAAACGCATGCGCCGCCTGCGCCGCACTCTCAAAAGAGAACGTATTTGCCATATGAATTGGCCGCGCCACATCCGCCCCCGCGTCTCCCTCACCGGCATGAATCGCCCTAGTATGTATTCCCCACTCCATCACTCTCTATTCCCCCACTCTTGGAAGGCAGAAGGATGAAGGATGAAGGATGAAACACGGCACAGATAACACCTTCCCTTTTTATCCTGCATCCTTTCGCTCCCCGCTCCCCGCTCCGCGCTCTACGAGCCGTTCCCCGTCCGATAATACTCGATCACTCGGTCAATAATCTCATCCAGCGACACGGAGGGCTGGTAGCCGATCAGCTGCTTGGCCTTGGAGAGGTCTGGAACGCGGCGGCGCATGTCTTCGAAGCCGGGTGCGTAGGCCTGCGCGTACGGGATGTGCATGATTTGTGATTTGCTCCCGGCACGCTCGATGACACGCTCCGCTAGTTCGTTGATAGTCACCTCCTCGTCGCTCCCCAAATTGACGATCTGCCCCCATGCTGTTTTGCCAGTATCCATGAGGGCAATCGAGCCCCTCACAACATCTCCGACGTAGCCGAAGCAGCGACTCTGCTCGCCGTCCCCATAGACCGTTATGGGTTGGTTCGCGACGGCCTGCCGTACGAAAGTGGGCAATACCATGCCGTACCGCCCCGTCTGCCGTGGCCCCACCGTGTTGAAGAAGCGTACGATTACCACTGGCAGCCCATACTCCCGCCAGTACGCCTGACCCAGAAACTCGTCCATCAGCTTCGAGCAGGCGTAGCCCCAACGAGCCAGCGAGGAGGGGCCTATGGCCGAGGGATTATCCTCGTTGAACGGTACCTTCTCTGACTTGCCGTACACCTCACTTGTCGAGGCGATCAGGACCGGTTTCTGCTTCTTGTTCGCCATCTCCAGCACGACTTCTGTGGTGCGCAGGTTCGTCTCCAGCGTCCGTACCGGGTTCTCGACGACCAGGCGGACTCCAACAGCCGCTGCCAGGTGAAACACCACATCCACCCGGTCCACCATCTCCGCGACGAGGGAGCGGTTGTCGGCGGAGTCGATCTTGTAGTGAAAACGCGGGTGGTCGCGCAGGTGCTCGATGTTGCGGATGCTACCGGTTGAAAGATCATCCAGAGCGTAGACATGATCTCCACGCTCTAGGAGGGCTTCCGACAGGTGAGACCCAATAAACCCGGCACCGCCCGTGATCAGGTAATCCATCGATCCTCTCCTTCTTTGTGTCGGAGCATACCACGAGGAGAGAGTCCGTGCCAAACCGAGCAGGACTATCGTGGGGTCGCAATCCCAGCCCCAGTTGTTACAATATAGCGCAACTGCTACAATGTAAGCTAGCTTCTGTTTTTTTGCCCCGTTCTCGTGTCCAATATCGAGAGCGTCAATTTCATACGAATAGCACTCATCGCTGAGTGGGAGAAGGAGATTTTCCGTTGCAAGCATTAATTCTTGCGGGGGGACGCGGCATGCGTCTCAACCCGCTCACGAACGATCTTCCGGCATCGTTGCTTTATCTTCCTGGCGGAACTATTTTAGACTATTTGCTTCAGCACCTTTCCGAGTTACCGATTGAAAAGACAGCGCTGATTCTCCAATACCGGGGCGATCAGGTGGCCCGCCATCTGGCGGAGCGTTATTCCGAGCCGTTCACCCTCACTCCTCAGTATCCTCCCTTTACTTTCCTGAGCGCGCTCGCCAGCGCCGCGCCATGGGTAGAGGGGCCAACGTTGGTCCTCCACGGCAACTTCTACTTCTCCCACAACCTCCACTACTTTCTGGAGGCTGCCGATCCATCGCGACCCACTTTTCTTCTCAAGCCGGAGGCGATCGATCGAGGGTGCATCGGTAGCGCAGGGGCCTACCTCCTTCCACCCAAGGCTTTTTACCTGGCAGCGCGTTTTGTGGAAGAAGATAGCCTCGATACCCTCCGGGAAGCGTTGATGGCAGAAGGAATCCAACCGGCCACCGTGCCACTTCAAGGATGGGCACAGCCTATCCATACCTCGACCGATC
>JALZCF010000463.1 GCA_030863245.1 Chloroflexota bacterium | reverse complement strand
GGTGAGCAAGCAGGAGAGGGGTGGTAATCTGAGTGAAGACTAAGGCATTGCAATTATTCGACCTGGTCAGTTTGTGACGTGCCTTTCAGATGGCTGAGGGAATATGAAAGCCCAAGTATTACAATAAGAACACCGAACAATCCAAAGCCAGACGCTAGAGGCCCTATCGGTGAAGGAAATAAAGCCCACAGATGATTTAGTCGAGAAAGAGCGAACAGTCCATAGGCAATAACGGTTAGCTTCCGATAAGGTGTTTTCTGCTTCCATAGCCAAGCCATTGCTGGCAAGGCGAGGACGTGATTGTAGCGTCCCATGTTAGGAAACAGCAGCAGACTAAACAGCACCAGAGAGTACAGGATTCCCTCGGGTTCTTTAGCGTTATTCTGTATCCAACAAAACATCAACAAAGCTCCCAGTATCAATAGCAAAACAGAAGAAAAATATCGAATAGATTGAGCTGAAAAATCCCAAGGCCAAGACCATGTTACTTCATGCCGATCTTGAATATTGAGGCCAGGAAAGGTATAGCTGTTGGAAGTCCCGACGCGACTCAGAAATCCATTGAGCGATTGGTCATCAATGCTGACTCCTGTGGCAAACTGCCGAGTTCGACCGGGAAGAAAGTCAAACCAGTAATCAGCACTTATCTCAGGCTCCAATAGGGCCATCATGCCGAAGGCGACAAAGCATAGCGAGATGGCGACTGCGAAAGTGCGCCAACGCCTCGCCAGCAAGAGACTACCTACCCACAAGACCGGATAGACTTTTGCCGCGACTGCGACTACCCACATTGCTACAGCAGATATTTGGAAACCCTTAGATCCACCTCTTAGAATCTCGCCGAGAAGCAATGCGCTTAACAAGAGAACTATACCATTCTGGCCCAGCGTCACGTTCAAGAATAATGGCCCAAAAGTCAGTGTGACTGGCAATGTCAAAGCAACAGTTTTCCAGTCGTTGTACCCTGCAATTCGAATCATTAGAACATGGCTATACACAGCGAGTAGAAGCAGAAGGAACAACCATAGAGTAGCCGCAGAAGGAAACGGTAGCATGGTTATAGGCTGCAATAACCATAGCCACAGAGGTGGACTATTGGTGGGTGCCGGAACGACGGCTAGGCTCTGTGTTTTGGCTAAGAACTCGGCCAAGTCTTCTGACCGTGAATAGGGAGATAATTTCAACCGGATGGACCAAGCACCTACGTAATATGACGAAAAATCAACTGCTTGCGGCTGCGGAAAGAGACTATCTAGACGCAAAACAGCAGTTCCTGAATGGATCAGAAAGGCCCCGACAAAGCAAATCAACCACAACCGCCAATTGTTGCCTGTCAAATTAGCGAGCTGCCTTCTTGGATCACTAGAACGGACTCCACCGTTTGCCCGGGTCCACGTATCCCTCGCAGCCAATGAAGGGTTCCTGCCAGTTGCCGGTGAAGGGAGTCACTATCTTCTCCAGATGAAGATGAGGCGAGGGGGAGTATCCTTCATCTCCCACCTCTGCGATTTTCTGCCCGCGTCGCACCACTTCTCCCGCACTGACTAGTGCCACAGAGTTGTGACCGTACGTGGTGTAGTAGCCGCCATCTTCGTGGTAGAGGATGATGCTGTACGGGCCACGTCCCTGGTTGGGGCCATCGAGCCAAAGAGGCCCGACGTAGACGACGACTCCATCCTCAATGGCAAAGATGGGCGTTCCGACGGGCGCAAACCAATCTTGCCCGGTGTGGAAGCCACAGTTCTGATAGTTCACCGACACCCCGAAGTCCCAAAGCATAGCACCATGGGTTGGAATGTGCGGCCAGCTCCGCATCTCCCGGTACACGAGAGGTGCGCCCCCCAGGAGAGCCAGTAGCGCGATTAACAAGATAACGCGAAGCAGTCTCGAGAGGCGAACTGTCATGGTAGATCAGTGGTTAGTGGTTAGTGGCTAGTGGTTAGTGAACACGACAGCTATTGACCTATTCACTAATGCTACAACGAGACTTCGATCGTATGTTAGGCTGAGCGGGGGGAAGCATCTCTGTGCACGAGGCCGGAGGCCCTTCCCTTCGCTCAGGGTGACAAGCGAGGCGGAGGTAACATCGCGTTGTCGTACTAATCACTGACCACTAACTACTAACCACTAACCACTAATTTAAAACTCCACTCTCTCCACTGTGTCCTCGTCCTCGTCCCACTCTTCCTCGTCCCATTCTTCCTCGTCCTCGTCCCATTCCTCCTCATCGGTGGGGTACTCGAGCTCGAAGTCGCTGTGGGGGCTGGCGGCGAGGATGGAGGCGAGGTATTGGCCCGTCCAGGAGCCCTTGTACTCCGCGACCTGCTCCGGAGTGCCAGTGATCACGATCTCGCCCCCTGCGTCGCCACCCTCTGGGCCCATATCGATGATCCAGTCCGCGGTTTTGATGATGTCAAGGTTGTGCTCGATGACGATCACCGAGTTTTGCTTCGCTACCAGACGATTGAGGACGTTGATCAGCTTCGACACGTCATGAGCATGCAGGCCGACGCTGGGCTCATCAAGGATGTAGAGCGTCTTGCCGGTCGCGACGCGGCTCAGCTCCTTCGCGAGCTTGATGCGCTGCGCCTCACCGCCCGAGAGGGTCGGTGCAGGTTGTCCAAGCTTGATATAGCTGAGGCCCACGTCGTAGAGTGTCTGGAGCTTGCGGCGAATCTTCGGGATGTTCTCGAAGAAGAGGAGTGCCTCTTCCACCGTCATGTCGAGCACGTCCGCGATGCTCTTGCTCTTGTAGAGCACTTGGAGGGTCTCTCGGTTATAGCGGCGACCGCGGCAGACCTCACACTTCACATAAATGTCGGGTAGGAAGTGCATCTCGATCTTGATCTCGCCATCGCCACGGCAGGCCTCGCAGCGCCCGCCCTTCACATTGAAGGAGAAACGCCCCGGTTTGTAGCCCCGCATCTTTGACTCGGGTAATCCCGCGTATAAGTCTCGGATCTGCGTGAAGAGGGTGGTGTAGGTTGCCGGGTTGGAGCGCGGTGTTCGACCGATGGGCGACTGGTCGATGTTGATGACCTTATCGATCGCCTCTGTTCCCATAATCGCTTCATGCTTGCCGGGGTGAGTCTTTGCGCGGTGGAGCATCTGTGCCAGACGACGGTAGAGCACCTCGATGATCAGCGAGGACTTCCCAGAACCGGAGACACCAGTTACTACGACAAACTTGCCCAGCGGGATCTCCGCCGTCGCGTCCTTCAGGTTGTTCTCCGTCGCGCCCTTGACGATAAGCGACTTGCCATTCCCCTCGCGCCGCTTGTTGGGCACCGGAATTCGCATCCGACCGGAAAGGTAGGCGCCGGTGATCGAATCGGGGTTCTCGAGAATATCTGGCAGTGGTCCGGTGGCAACAACCTTGCCCCCGTGCTCGCCGGCACCCGGTCCCATGTCGACGATCCAGTCTGCGGACCGCATCGTGTCCTCGTCATGCTCCACGACGATCAGGGTGTTGCCCAGATCGCGCATTTTCTCCAGGGTGCGAATCAAGCGTGCATTGTCGCGCTGGTGCAGGCCAATGCTCGGCTCGTCAAGGATGTAGAGCACGCCGACGAGCTGGGAGCCAATCTGTGTCGCGAGCCGGATGCGCTGCGCCTCGCCACCGGAGAGGCTACTGGCGGTGCGATCTAGGGTCAGGTAACCCAGTCCCACATCGGCCATGAAGCCGAGACGATCGTGGACCTCCTTCAGAATCTGCTCGGCGATCTGCCGCTGCTGCGGCGTCAATGAGGTCTCAGCGTCTCCATCCTCTGTGGCCGCGACCTCGTCCACATCCCCGACAATGCTCTCGACCCACTCGAGCGCCTCTTCGATACTCATCTTCGAGACGTTGGAGATACCCTTGCCCGCCACGGTCACCGCGCGCGCTTCGGCCTTCAGGCGCGTGCCCTCACAGACCGGGCAGGGCAGCTCCGCCATGTAGCGCTCGATCTCCGAGCGCATGTAATCGGAGGTCGTCTCTTTGTGTCGCCGCTCCAGATTCGGGATCACCCCTTCGTAAGCGGTCTCATACTCCCGCTCGCGGTTATACTTGTTCGTGTATCGCACCTTGACTGGTTCGCCACGAGAGCCATAGAGCACGATGCGCTGGTGCGTGGGGCTCAACTCCGACCAGGGTGTATCGAGGCTAAAGTTGTAATGGTTCGACACTGCCTCGAGCAGGTGCGAGAAGAAGGTGTCGCTCGTACTGGAGCGAGTCCAAGGCTCGAGTGCCCCCTCGTTCAACGATAAGTCCGGGTTCGGCACGACGAGCTTGGGGTCGATTTCCTGGCGGATGCCGAGACCCTGGCAGGCGGTGCAGGCACCGTGCGGACTGTTGAAGGAGAAGGAACGTGGCTCGATCTCACCCAGGGAGATGCCGCAGTGCACGCAGGCGAAGTGCTCAGAGAAGAGCAGGTCGCGCGGGTTCTCGCGGTCGGCGATGTTGATGATGACAATCCCGTTGCCCAATTCCAGAGCCGTCTCGACGGAGTCCGCTAAGCGGCTTTGATCCTCTGTCTCCGGATCATGGCGCACCACCAGGCGGTCCACCACCGCCTCGATGGTGTGGATCTTGTAGCGATCCAGCTCTATCTCCTCGTTGACGTCGTGAATCTCGCCGTCCACACGCACGCGCACGAATCCGGCCTTGCGCACATCCTCGAATACGCGTTGGTGTGTGCCCTTACGGGACATCACGAGGGGCGCGAGGACCTGGAGACGGGCACCATCTGGCAGTGCCTGCACCGCGTCCACGATCTGCTCCGCGCTCTGCTGTGAGATCACGCGTCCACATTGGGGACAATGGGGGATGCCGGCACGCGCGTAGAGCAGACGAAGGTAGTCGTAGACCTCCGTCACGGTGCCGACAGTCGAGCGCGGGTTGTGACTCGCGCCCTTCTGGTCAATTGAGATGGCCGGAGAGAGACCCTCTATCTGATCCACGTCGGGCTTCTCCATCCGCCCTAAGAACTGCCGCGCGTAAGCGGACAAGCTCTCTACGTAGCGCCGTTGCCCCTCAGCGTAGAGCGTGTCGTACGCCAGCGAAGACTTCCCGCTACCCGACAGGCCAGTGAATACCACCAACTTGTCTCGCGGGATCGTCAGATCGACATCTTTCAGGTTATGCTCCCGTGCCCCACGAATGACTATCTGATCCATAAAAAATCGCTATTCCCTCGCAATTTGCTCCGAAGACCGAACGATAAGTATACCACGGGGGCGTGATTCTGTCAGATTGGCAATGGTAGAGACGAACAGGTGTTCGGGGTCCGGGGAGCGGGGAGCGGAAGGGTGAAGGATGAATACGACAAGGAGGAAGGATGAAAGGAGCTGGACCTGCTCACAAGAAATGATACCGTTGGCGAATTCGCGCCAAGCGCGTCACGGTTAAGAAGCGACGGGCAAATGGATGTAAACTAGAGCCCTTCTTCTAAAATCGAGACCTACCAAGCCGTACACATTGAGGAGGCCGTACACATTGAGGAGGCAGCCATGTCTTTGCAGCCGATTGACGACTTTACCATTCCGGAAGAGACGGTTCAGGTGGCCCGTGCGGCGTTTCCGACGCCCACGGTGTACATGAGAATGCGCGACGAGTTAGGACCCATCTACCGCGACGAGCAGTTTGCGGCGCTCTTTCCCAGTCGTGG
>JALZCF010000049.1 GCA_030863245.1 Chloroflexota bacterium | reverse complement strand
CCCCTGGCCCCAACCGTGACACTCTTCCCTCTTCTTCAGCTGACGTTCAAGCGATGAGACGAGTCTAACAGAAGGGAGAATGAGATGGAAGGCGTAACCCCCCCTCCCTATGCGGATCGGATCGGATGGTTGCAACGCATCCTACCCTGGCGCCGCCGCAATATGCTCATCGCGTTCCTGTTCATCCTGCCTGCCCTGCTTAACTTTACGATCTTCCGGTATCTACCGATCTTCGCGGCGGCACGCGCCAGCGTGTATAACTACAGTCTACTTGGCGGCTACCGAGGTTTCATCGGGTTCGATCACTACCTGCGGCTCGCCGAGGATCCGGTGTTTTGGAAGTCGCTTACCGTCACGATCCAATACGTCACGCTGAAGGT
Source organism: Chloroflexota bacterium (assembly GCA_030863245.1). GTDB lineage: Bacteria > Chloroflexota > Anaerolineae > Ardenticatenales > Ardenticatenaceae > JALZCF01. Next base: position 8,886 of record JALZCF010000049.1, on the reverse strand, counting down.
TCCAATTGAAATCGTGTTGGCCCTAGCGCTAGCAATGTTTCTTCAGCGCGAGACGTTTGGCGCGGGCATCGTTCGCTCCGCCATCCTGGCGCCACTGGTGACCTCTATCATCGTCGTATCCATCATTTGGGCGATGATGTACCATTCTGAGCAGGGATTGATCCAAAGCATGTTGAACGCGATAGGAATTCCCAAGCAACCTTTCCTATCGGACGAGGATCGCGCGCTTCCAGCCCTCACCCTGATGATGATCTGGAAAGACGTAGGGTTCAGCATGATCATCCTGATGGCTGGACTGAAAGGAATTCCGTCCACCTATTACGAAGCTGCCTTGGTGGACGGCGCGAACCGCTGGCAGGCCTTCCGACATGTTACGTTGCCTCTGTTACGTCCGGTCCTTATGTTCGTCATCGTCTCACAGACCGTTTTCTCGTTTCAGCTCTTCGTACCGGTCTATCAAATGACGAAAGGGGGACCCCTCGATTCGACGAAGGTGATCGTCTACTATATTTACCAGCAGGGTTTCCTCTTCCAGGACATGGGCTATGCAAGCGCTCTCTCGATGGTCACGCTGGCCATTCTGTTGGTCGTGAGCCTCTTCCAGATGCGGCTCTTGCGAACAGACTACTAATGCCCTGTCTCGTGTGGGAATACGCGTGCGCCGTGGTAATCCCCATGACCAGGGCAAAGGAGCAGGGTGATGGAAGTAACCGATCGTGATTCAGGCGTCGAAGCAACTCCCGCTGCGGGCGGGCAGGAGAGAGCAGAGCTTGCTCAGCGAATTAGAAAGAGTCTCATCCGGCCAGTGCGCTGGATTGTCTATCTCATTCTCATCCTCATCTTTCTGACGCCTTTCATCTGGATGACGCTTGGCAGCCTGAGGCTGGAGCGTGAGATCTTTGCTAACCTCTATCCCTTCGGCTGGCGCACCTTCGTGCCCATCGAGTGGACGTTGAGCAACTACCGAGACGTGCTTGGCTTGAGTGCGGAAGGGCGGCGCTTCGGCTTCAACTTCGGGCGCAACCTGCTGAACTCGTTTGTCGTCTCTGCTGCTGTCGTGACAGCGAGCCTCATCTTCAACACCATGGGAGCATACTTTTTCGCGCGCCTGCCCTTCCCGCGCAAGAATCTGCTGCTAGTCTACGTGATCGCCACGATGCTAGTCCCGTTCCAGGTCACCATCGTCCCGCTCTACATCGTCGTGCGTGAGTTGGGGATCCAGAACAGCTACTGGGCCATGATTCTGCCCTGGTATGCCAGCCCGTTCGTCATCTTTGCGCTCATCCAATTCTTCAAGGAAATTCCCGTCGACCTGGACGAGGCCGCTATCATGGATGGTGCCAACTACTTCCAGATCCTGCGCCATGTGATCGTGCCCCTCGCCATTCCGGGTTTGATCACCATGGCCCTGTTGGAGTTCCAGTTCATCTGGAACCTGTTTTTCTGGCCCCTTATCGCCGTTAATAGCAACGACATCCAGGTGATCCAGGTCGCCATCAGTTCACAGACGACGCAGACCCAGGTGTTCTGGGGGCGAACCTTTGCGGGGGCAACACTTGCCTCGCTGCCCGTTATCATCCTTTTCATCGCGCTACAGCGATATTATGTGCAGGGCGTCGCGCAGACGGGCGTGAAGGGGTAGATGGAGTTCAGCCGCTGGAGATCCGTGACGGGAGAGTAGACGGGGGAGCAACGGAAAGCCAGTTCCTGCCTGCCTGACCACCTTAAAACGCAACGGTGAGCGAGGACGGCCCTCCAGGTAACTTTCCTACGTCCCTCACGTTTTCTTCGACCCTATGTGCCCTCTGCCGGCAGCCCGGCTCCTTTCCCTGACCTCAACGGGCATTGGTCTGCTAGCTAGTAGGGATGAGGCAAGAGGGAGCACGAGCTTTATATTTCTCTCGTGACTTCCAACGGACGCGGTGATGCGTCCATTTATCGATTGTGGAGAGAGACTATGAATGCGACCGACAGGGGCCCCCGCCGCATCATCATCGATACGGATCCAGGGGTGGATGATTCGATGGCCATCCTCTTTGCCTTCAACTCGCCCGAGGTGAAGGTCGAGGGACTGACAACGATCTTCGGGAACACGGGCACGGGGACCACGACGACCAACGCGCTCCGGCTGGTCGAGCTAGCAGGGCGGCCGGATGTGCCGGTGGTGCGCGGTGCGGAGAAGCCTCTGCTTCGCCCGTTTACCGGGGAGGGGTGGCGCGTGCACGGCCGGAACGGTCTAGGTGAGGTAGAGTTCCCGGAGCCGAAGGGTGAACCGGACCCGCGGCGTGCGGCGCAGTTCATCATCGAGATGGTGATGAATAACCCGGGCGAGATCACACTCGTGCCGTTGGGTCCGTTGACCAACGTTGCCCTCGCCGTGAGCGTGGAGCCGCGCATCGCGGAGCGGGTCAGGGAGGTCGTGCTGATGGGCGGCGCGGCGAATGCGCGGGGCAATGCTTCGGCCGTGGCCGAGGCGAATATCCGCAATGATCCGGAAGCTGCGCACATCGTCTTCCACGCCCCCTGGAGGGTGACGATGGTGGGTCTCGATGTCACGCGGCGGAATATCATGACGCCGGAGTATGTCGAGACGCTGCGCTCCGCCGGGAACCACTTCACCGATTTTATCGGGAAGATCGTGCCGCACTACCTGAACTTCTACCGCACAGCGGTTGGCCTGGACGGGTTCCACGTCCATGATGCCAGCGCGCTGGCCTATGTGATTGATCCCTCGCTCTTCGAGACGCGGGAGATGTATGTGGATGTGGAGATTCACAGCCCCTACCATAGCGGGCTTACGGCCGCAGATTGGCGGAGCCGCAGCCAGCATGAGCCGAACGTCAATGTGTGTGTGGACGTGGACAGTGAACGATTCCTGGCTCTATACCAACAGCGTCTCACGGAGGTAGAGGCATGAGCATTCCTGCGATCATAGATTGCGACCCTGGCCACGACGATGCGATGGCCATCTTGTTGGGCGCGCGTACCCTGGATCTAAAGGGCATTACAACGGTGCACGGCAATGCGCCCCTCTCATCCACCACACGAAATGCGCGCAAACTGATCGAAGTGGCGGCACTGAACGAGGTTCCTATTGCTGCGGGTATGGACCGGCCCCTGGTACGTGACGCGGTCCACGCTCCGGAGGTTCACGGCCAGAGCGGGTTGGACGGACCTGACCTTCCGGAGCCGACAACGCCGGTGGTGGAGGAGCACGCGGTGGAGTTCATCAACCGGACAAGCAGAGAGGTGAGTGGTTTGAACCTCATCCCGGTCGGGCCACTGACCAATGTGGCGGTCGCGCTGCGCCGCAGTCCAGACCTCATCGAACGAGTGCCGCAGATCAGCCTCATGGGAGGCTCCCTCACTTTCGTCAATTCCACTCCTGCGGCCGAGTTCAACATCTGGGCCGACCCGGACGCCGCGCACGTGGTGTTCACCAGCGGCATCCCGATCAAGATGGTCGGCCTCAACGTGACGCGCCAGGTCGGTGCGACGCCCGAACGACGCGCCCAAATTCGCCGCATCGGCAACCGCACCTCACAGGTCGTTGCCGAGTTGCTCGATTTCTACAGTGAGAGGCTGCGCCGTCTCTTCGGCCTGGAAGGGGGTTCCATGCACGATCCGCTGGCGGTGGCAGCCCTCGTGGATCCGGACATTCTCCGCTTCGAGCCGATGCACGTGGCCATCGAACTGCGGGGCGAGCACACGTATGGGATGACGCTCTGTGATTACCGCCATCATCGGCCGGAAGATATGGCGTCGGGCGGGCAGGGCATCCAGCGGGGCGAGGAGCCGAATGCGGAGGTGGCCATCGCCGTGAACGCTGACCGCTTCTGGGAACTGTTTCTCGATGTGCTCGCAAGCTATCCCTGATCGCAAACGCCTCCCGTACCGGCCGTCTGACGTGTGTTAAGCATGACCCCGGTGTACCGGCAAGGAGCGGCTAACAAGGATCATGACCCAAAAGAGCGAATACTACTTCATAGCGGAGTTGAAAGAGCAGCCGGGGGCCGTCGCAGAAACGGTAGGAACGCAGTGGGAGCGGATTGTGGGGATTACAAAGGAACTGCCCCATGACCTGAGCCGCGTCCTGATGGTGGGTTGCGGCGACCCCTACTTCGCCTCCGAGGCGGCGGTCTATCCCTTCGAACGCTGGACGCGCATCCCAGCTGAGGCGGTGGATGCCCTGGAGTTCCGCTTCTGGCGTTCGGACCTGGTGGACGAGCGGACGCTGGTAATTCTCATCAGCCAATCTGGCAAGACGATCCAGGTCGTAGAGTCAGCCCGATTGGCGCGGGCTCAGGGAGCGGCCGTGATCGGCATCACCAACTCTCCGGATAGCCCACTCGCGGAGCAGAGTGAGTATCTTGTGCACACCGCAGGCGGACCTTCCTACTCTTTCCCCACCCGCACGACCACTGCCGCTGCTGCTGTGCTCTTTGCGCTGGCGCTCGCGCTCGGGGCCGCCCGCGGCCTCGTGCCAGAGGCGGTGGTGGAGGAGCGACTACAGCTTCTGCGCGAGGATCTTCCGTTGAGGATGAAGCAGACGCTCAATCTGGAGGAGCAGATGCGCACGCTTGCCCACTCCTGGCGGCACCACAACCATTTTGCCTTCATCGGTTCCGGTCCCGGCTACGCCGCTGCACGTGTCGGCGCGGCCAAAATCAACGAGACGAACCGGATGCAGTCCGAGGCGGATGAACTTGAAGAGTATGGCCACCTGCACCTCTTCGCGCTACAGCAGGAAACGCCCCTCGTCTTCCTGGCCCCTTCCGCAAGAACCGCTGCGCGCGTTGAGGCGATGGTGGACTTTGCAGCGGGACGCGGCACGCCGGTAGCCGTGTTCGGCGCACCTGAAACGCAGGAGCGGTGGCAGAGGCCGGGCGTGCATGGGTACGAGATGCCGGATGTGGATGAGATCGTGAGTCCGCTGGTATACGTGATCCCGCTACAACTGTTCGCGTACCACCTAGCGCTGGTGCATGGCCGCGATCCCGATCGACCAGAAGGGTTTGATAACGCCGCGATCCAGAAAATGATCTACACGGGACTGCTGGAAGGGTGGCACGAGGAGGAGGTGCCATGACTGTGGTTGGGGCAGCCCTGGGTCGGGTACCGGTTAATCTCCTGGTAACCAACGTCCGGCTTGCGAATGTGCTGACGGGAGAGCTCTATCCCGCCGACATCGCAGTCTATGGTGACCAGATCGCCGCGGTAGAACCTCCCGATACCTTTCCGCCTCATGAAGCTCGTCGCGTGCTGGACGGGGAAGGGCAAGTGGCGGCACCGGGCCTGGTAGACAGCCACCTGCACATCGAGAGCTCGTTGGTGACTCCAGCGCCATTCGCGGAGGCGGTGCTACGTCGTGGGACGACTACTGTGGCAGAGGATCCGCACGAGGTAGCCAATGCGGCGGGCCTTGAGGGAGTGCGCCGCTTCTGGCAGGCAAGCCATAATCTGCCCCTGGATATCTTCTTCCTGGCCTCAACCTGTGTACCCGCGGCCGCCGGACTGGAGCATTGTCGTGGCAGGATGGCTGCGCCAGAGATTGCCGAGATGCTCTCATGGGAGCGTGTGATTGGTCTGGCCGAGGTAATGGATGCACGCGCCGTGGTGGAGGAGGAGCCGCGCATAAGTGCGATCCTGGCGCAGGGCCGCCGCTTTGGGGGCGTCATCGAAGGGCACAATCCGATGCTGGAGGGACGGGAACTTCAGGCCTATATTGCGGCGGGCGTGGACAGCGACCACACGCTCGCCTCGCCGGAGCGCCTTCTTGAGAAGCTGCGCCTGGGGGTCACCGTCCAACTACAGGAGCGGTACATGGGAGAGGCAGTGATTGATGCGATTCGATCGCTACCGCTGCCGCCTGAGACGTTGTGCCTTGTCACGGATGATGTTGCGCCGGACTACCTGGAGGAGCGTGGGCATCTTGACCAGGTGCTGCGGCGAGCGATAGCGCTGGGTCTGCCTGCCATGCAGGCCCTGCAGGCGGCGACGATCCAGCCCGCCCGGCGCCTGCGTCTCTATGATAGAGGAGCCATCACACCGGGGCGGCGGGCGGATCTGGTACTGGTGGATGCCCTAGAATCCTTCACCGTCTCGACCACCATCAGCGGCGGCCAGGTCGTGGTGGAGGGAGGAGAGACGCGATGGCAGGTTCCGGAACATCAGCCTGAGCTGGATGCTCTCCGTGATTCTCTGGATCTAGCGTCGGTGGCGGCGGAGATTTTCCGCCCTGCGCTTCCGCTGGAAAATGGCGAGGTGGAAGTTCGGGTTATCGTTTCACATCCGCATGGCACCACGACCGAGGAGGGGCAGGCAGCGGTGCGCGTACGCGACGGCGAGCCGCAGCTTGAGCAGCAAGACCTGGCTTTGATCGCGGTGCTCGCTCGCGGGGGGCTAGGGCACGCGGTCGGGTTTCTGCGTGGGCTGGGACTGGAGCGTGGCGCTGTCGCTACCACCCATGCGCATGATAGCCATAACCTCGCCGTTATCGGGCGTGACCGGCAAAGCATGGCTACGGCAGCCAATGCAGCAATCGACACTGGGGGCGGTATCGCCGTCGCGCTAGAGGATAGCGTACTGGCAATGCTCCCGCTCCCCATCGCCGGGATCATCTCCGACGCGCCGATGGGAGAGGTGGCTGCGGAGATGCGGCAGTTGAAACACGTGCTTGGCGAGCTAGGCGTCCGTCACGATTACCTGCTCATGCGCCTCTCGACCTTCACGCTCCCGGTCAGTAGCGGCCTGCGCATCACCGATATGGGGTACGTACGGGCTAAAGAGCGGGTGTTGGTGCCGCTCCTGGCTGGTTAGCTGCGCGCTGCTTCTCCCAACTCAATACAACTAAAGAGGCTTGGTCAGAGAAAGAGAGAAGAATGCCCTTACCAGTTTATCTCGATGTGGATACGGGCGTGGATGACGCGCTCGCGATCCTGCTTGCCACGCTGCATCCAGCGCTCGAGGTGCGCGGCATCACGACCGTGGTAGGCAACGTAGACCTGGAACAGGTCACGCGGAATACGCTTCAGGTATTGGAAGTCGCTGGCGCCGGTCATGTTCCCGTGGTGAGTGGGGCGGACCGCCCGCTGGTGGCGCCTGCGCACCCCGCAGCGGTGGTGCACGGGGAGGATGGCCTCGGCGGAGCAAATCTTCCCCCACCCCGCCGCGAGCCAGCCGGGAACGACGCCGTGGCCTTCCTACGGAGAGAGTTGTTGGCGGCCGAGCGGCCGGTAGGCCTGATCGCGCTTGCCCCGCTCACGAATATTGCGCTCCTCTTCCAGGTAGCGCCTGAGGTCAAGCCGAAGGTGCGGGAGCTGGCGCTGATGGGCGGGGCGGTCTCGGTCGGCAATGCCTCGCCCGTTGCAGAATTCAACATCTTTCACGATCCCGAGGCGGCGGACATCGTCTTCCGCTCAGGCGTTCCGATCTTGATGTACGGGTTGGAAGTGTTCCGCCAGGTATGCTTCTCTGCGGAGGAGACCGATCGCTGGTTCGCATCCAGTAGTGCGCTCGCTTCCGCTCCCTCCCCTAACACTGTGCCCGTACTTGCCGGCCATCTGCTGCACTTCATGATGCGCAATTTCAACCGTCCAGAGGCCACTATCGGCGATGCGGGATGTGTCGCCTGCGTGATAGACCGCAGTGGCTTGACCACTGAGAGGTTGCCGGTCTATGTCGAGACGGGGGGGCGTCACTGCCGGGGCCAGACCGTGGTGGACCGGCGGCCGAGGGCTCTCATCGAGCGGCGCCCCATAGATGAGGAAGCCTACGAGGCCGATGTGGCGCTCGATATCAACGCGGATTTGTACCGCGATCTCTTCCGGCGCGTGATCGGCCGTGAGGCCCAGAGAGAATAGGGAGGAACGGTGCAGGACGAGATGGCTGCGACCGAGGGTGATGTGCTGATGCCGATCGTGGATACGCGGTGCGAGGTGGTGGAGCAGCCACAAGTCGTGGCGCGTGTGCTCGAGGATCTGCACTATCAGGTCCGTGAACTGGCTCGGATACTGGCGGAGCGTCAGATAGACCTGGTGCTGAGCAGCGGCTCCGGTGACTCGTGGTTTGCGGCGCAGGCCGTGCGACTGGCGTGGGAGCGCTATGCGGGTGTGCCGATGGAGGCGATGCAGGCCTACGAGTATGCGGCATACGGAAGGCCGGGGATCAGCGCCCGCACGGCTCACTTCGTCATCAGTTCCAGTGGTCGACCAACGACCACGTGGGACGCACTAGATCGTGCCCTAAAATCTCCTGCACTCGTGATCGGAGTCACCGACAACGATTCCACGGACAACCCGTTCCGGACCCGTCCCCCTTTCGCCCTCGTGCCTAGAGCCGTAAAGGTAGGATGGCCGACGCAGACCACGACCGCAACCATTGCCGTTCTCCTCGACCTCGCTATCGCCTTCGGGGAGGCGCGTGGGCATCTGAACCATGATGCCGCGCGGAGCCTGGAAGGTGAGGTGCGCGCGCTACCAGATCGGATGGCAGAGGTGCTGGAACGAAGCTGGGAGTGGGCAGAGAAAGTGGTCCCGACGCTCGTGGGACAGCGCGTCTACACCCTCGTCGGCGGCGGCCCGAGCTATGCCGTTGCACAAACCGGCGCGTCGCTCATGGCGGAGGGGCCGCAGGAGGTGGGCGTGGCGCTGACTGCGGAAGAGTTTCACCACGCGCTTCGAGTGGCCACACTGCAGCAGGGGGAACCTGTCATCCTGATAGCGCCAGGAGGCGAGGGCGAGGCACGCAGCCGCGATACGGCCCGAGTGGTGCGCGAGTGGGGCGCGCGGCTGCTGGCACTTGTTACCCCCGAGACCGCTGACCTTCTGGAGGAGGAGATGGATGGCATTCAAATCGTGCAGGTATCAGAACCGTTTAGTCCCCTGC
>JALZCF010000042.1 GCA_030863245.1 Chloroflexota bacterium | reverse complement strand
GGGTATGGCTTTGCCACAGGCGCGTTCGACTAACGAACCATTGCTGGCTTGCCCCGCCCGAATGGCGGGGCTTTTTTTTGCTTGCAACTTGGAGTCCATACGGTAGAATGGCTCGTCGCTCTGGCCCTACTATTGCTACGACTTGCCAGAGCAAGGAGTGTTACATGACGCTTGAGTATGTCACGTGTAATTTGTGCGGCGCGGATGATACAGAGATTGTCTACCCCAGCACCTTGAACGGTCACAATGAGCCCGATGCCCGGGCTTACAACTGTACCAACTTTGGCTATGGCATCCATCACACCATCGTCAAGTGTCAGCGCTGCGGTCTTGTCTATGCCAATCCGCGCTTCACACAGAGCGATCTGATTGAAGAATACGAGCACGTCGTCGACCCGCTTTACGAACAGGAACGGGAGGGACGCGTGCTGACTTTTCAGCGGCATCTGGAGCCCATCGAGCAGATGGTAGGTGACTATCGTGGCAAACGCATTCTCGATGTCGGCGCCTACACCGGTGTCTTCGTCGAGCTCGCCCAACAGCGGGGTTGGGATGCCTACGGCACCGAACTTTCACAGTGGGCCGCCCGCCTCTGTCGTAAGCGGGGTCTCAATGTCAAGACGGGCACGCTCGAGCAGGCCGAGTTCCCCGACGACTGGTTCGACGTGGTCACCTCCTGGGACGTGATCGAGCACCTCAACGACCCACGCAGTCACCTCGAGGAGGTTCACCGAGTGTTGAAGCCAGGTGGTTTGGTAGCCATCCACACCATAGACATCGACGCACCCTTCGCCCGTTTGATGGGAGCCCGTTGGCCCTGGCTGATGGAGATGCACATCGTCTACTTCTCGCGCAAGACGCTTGCCCGGATGCTCGAGAGCGTGGGCTTCGACGTCATCCACGCCGAGCCTCAAGGACGCTACCAACGCGTCAGCTACCTCGTCTCCCGTCTGCAGGCCGTCAATCACAAGCTCTGGCGTATCGCTGACACGGCGACCCGGTGGCTGCAGGTCGATGAACTGGCCATCCCAATCAACCTGGGGGATCTGGTGACGACGTATGCGGTGAAACGAGGAGGCGCACATGGATGAGGCTGCAGTCCGTGACTCGGTAGTCGTCGGTCTCGATCTGGGGACGACGACGTGCAAGGGGGTGGCGCTGGATGAGAGAGGTGCGGCGCGGGCTGTTGTCGAGAACACATATGACCTGAAAGCCAATCAGAGGGGGTGGGTTGAACAAGAGGCTGTGGAGGTATGGAGGGGCGCAGTACAGACCCTGCGTGGCCTCATGAGCCGGTTCGATCCAGAGCAGGTGCTTGCTCTCTCCGTAGGTGGCGCCATGCATACCCTCCTCCCCGTGAACACCGAGGGGGCACCTCTCGCGCCTGCGATGAGTTGGGCGGATAGTCGTGCGAAACCTCAGGTACGCGAGCTTCGTGGCCGTACGGATGCCCACGCGCTGTATCTGCGCACCGGTTGCCCGCTCCGAAACACCTACCATCCGGCTCGCCTTCGTTGGTGGCAAGAAGAAGCACCGGAGATCACGCGGCGAGCGGAATACTGGGTCTCGATCAAAGATTGGATACTCTTCCGCCTGACAGGGACCTGGGCTACTGACTTCAGTTATGCCTCCACCACAGGTTTACTCAATATCCACAACCTGACCTGGGAGAAGGAAGCGTTAGCGCTGTCTGGGATAACAGTGGAGCGTCTGCCGCGCCTTGTCTCGCCTTTTGAGACCGTTGGGCAGGTGACCGCCATGGTCGAAGAGGAGACAGGATTACCTGCCGGCCTCTCCGTGATTGCGGGGGGGAACGATGGTGCCTTGGCACAGTTAGGCGCAAATGCGGGCGAGAGTGGCTCATTCGTCGTCACGGTGGGTACCAGCGGCGCGATTCGCCGGGTGGTGGAGCAGCCCATGCTGGACCCTGCGGAACGAACCTGGTGTTACGTTCTGGACACAGAACGTTGGTTTGTAGGAGGTGCGGTTAACAACGGGGGACTGGTGCAACATTGGCTATGGAAGCGTTTCTATGCAGATGAGCCAAGCGAGATCGAGTACGAGCAACTGACGAGCGACGCTGCTAGCATTCCGCCCGGATCGGAGGGCCTGCTCGTGCTACCGTATTTTACGGGCGAGCGCAGTCCTCACTGGAATCCCAATCTCCGCGCGACGATTCATGGATTGAACCTCGCCCACACGCGCGCCCATATCGTGCGCGCGACGCTGGAGGGAGTTGCTTTCACTCTATCGGACGTATGGGAAGCCCTTTGTGGCGAGGAGCTGCCAGAAGAACCCGTGAAGCTAACAGGTGGCATCACCCACTCACCCATCTGGGCCCAGATCGTCGCTGATGTTTTAGGGGCTACGCTGATCCCTATAGAGTCAGCCGATGCCTCCGCTGTAGGCGCGGCGCTGGTGGGGTATGCCAGCCTGGGACACACTGTCTTTCCTCGGGGGGTGGCAAATGCTCCGACCAACACCCGCTACGAACCAGATCCCGGACGCCACCAGTTGTATGTCGATCGGCACCGAGCGTTCCAAGCACTATATCGGCAACTCGCAGCTCGTTAGACTATCGAGCAATTGAAAGCAAACTGGCTCAGATGTTGCATGTTGCATGTTACGTGAGTGCCAAGCTCGGCGATGCGACCACATCGTCCACGAGTTGGGAGCCGAGGATTTCTGCGTAGAGGGGACTAATTTCCATGAGTTGGTCGTGCGTGCCCTCTGCGACGATCGCTCCCTTGTCGAGTAAGAGAATCAGATCGGCATCGCGGACGGTGGAGATACGCTGGGCGATGACGAAGGCGGTGCGCCCTGCGAGCAGAGTATCCAACGCTCGCTGGATTTTCCACTCCGTCTCGGCATCCACAGCGCTGGTCGAGTCGTCGAAGATGAGGATACGCGGATCAACCAGCAACGCCCGTGCGATGGCAATCCGCTGCTTCTGCCCACCACTCAGGCCGACGCCACGCTCCCCGACGATGGTGTCGTAGCCATCCGGCTGCTCCAGGATAAATTCGTGGGCCTGCGCGGCCCGCGCCACGCGCTCAATCTCTTCATTTGTCGCATCTGGACTGCCAAACGCGATATTGTCGCGGATCGTGCCGCTGACGAGAGTGACATCCTGCAGGACGATTCCGATCTGCGAGCGGAGGGAGTCGAGCGTCAGATCGCGTACATCGTGCCTGTCAACGCGCACCGCACCCCCTGTCACATCGTAAAAGCGGGGTATCAAATTGATGATCGTACTCTTACCACTCCCTGTTGCACCGAGAATGGCCACGGTTTGACCCGGCTTCGCCTCAAAAGAGATCCCACGCAGGACCTCCTCCTCCATCCCCGCGTAGCGGAAATGTACATCGTCGAAGGTGACACGTCCTTCAATCGTTCCCAGTGCCACGGCGCCGGGCCGAGTCTGCACCTCGCTCTCCACGTCCAGCACCTCGAACAAGCGCTCGGCCGAGGCAGCCGCACGAGAGAGCAACTGCGAGATAAAGCCTAACTGAAAGATCGGCATCAGCAGGAAGGCCAGGTAGGTGTTGAAGGCGATCAATGTGCCGAGGGACAGCTCACCCGAGATCACTAGGTTTCCCCCGAACCAGATGACGATGAGCGTTCCCAGATTGGCAAAGAAGAACACGAAGGGAAACCCCAGCGCGAAGAGCCGCACCACCCCAAGGAACTCATCGTACAGATCCTCGTTCGCTTCCTGGTAGCGCACCAGTTCAAATGGCTCCGCCGCAAACGCCTTTACGATCCGTACACCCGCAATATTCTCCTGCAAGATCGTATTCAGGTTCCCCAACTTCTGCTGTACCAAGCGAAAGCGCGGGAAGAGCTTCGAGAAGAGCACCCCGAAGATCAAACCCATGAAGGGTACCGTCGAGAGCGACGCCAGGGCCAACCGCCAGTCGGTCACAAATAGGATGACCGCGCTCCCAAGGAGCATCAAGATAGCGGAGAGAAACTGCAGGAACCCCTGCGCATAGAAGAGCCGTACTGCCTCTACATCCGAGGTGACGCGCGTCATCAATTGACCGGTTTGATGCTGGTCGTGATAGGAGAAGGAGAGATAGGCGAGCTTGCGATACACATGATTTCGCAACTCGTATGCCATATTCTGCGATGCCTTCTCAGACCAGTATCCTTGTAGAAAGTTGAAGAGGCCTCGCGCCAAGGCTATCGCCAGCAGCCCCACCGTGGCAATGACAATGCCATTCCAGCTTTGCGCTTCGATCCCATCGTCAATTAGCAACCGGAGCAACTGCGGCGAGTACAGATTGGCTCCCGTCACCAGCAGCAACGAGACAAATGCTCCCAAGGCGATCGCCCAGGACGACCGTATGTACACCAAAGAGCGTTTTATCGAATCCATATCCGTCCTCTATCGTTGAGCACAGGGGCAAGTATAGCGCAAAGCGGGGAAGGTTGAAGGAACGGCTCGGGGAGCGGGGAGCGGAGAGCGGAGAGCGGAACGACCTCTAACGGAAATGGCTATGCGCTGGAGGAAATGAGTACTGCCGTACCTATGGATTGGGTACTGGAGTACCTTGCAAGGAGGCTTTATCTCGCGTAAGGTAATAGGGCAGTGTTGGTTTATGGTCTAGATACGTATCGGGGCAGCATTGGATGCTGTCCGTGCCTTCCTCTTCCGGAGGCCCAGGAATAGCGCGAGGTCCTGGGCCTCTTCTTTGTGGTCCATAATAATAACCCTCCATACACAGTCCAAGTGCCCTTGTCGTGCAAAGAGATGTATTTTTCCGGGGGCGTAAGCGCATGTAATAAGTGAGACGAGAAGGCACATCGGAGGGATAATGCCACAAGCACCACGAAGCCATTGCGATATTTGTGCGACTCCGATCACAACGAAGTGTGCTGGCCCGATTTACCTGCACCCTCTTCGTAC
>JALZCF010000729.1 GCA_030863245.1 Chloroflexota bacterium | reverse complement strand
GTCCCGCAACGCGCGCACGAATTCCAGATCGCCGGTCACACGATAGACAGCAGCAAATAGCATCAGGAATAGGGGCGTCGCATCGATCGTTCCATAGTAGGGAAAGTCAGGAATGATCTGCTGCGTCCCTGTGAGCGCCCCATAGCGGTGCTCGTGCAGGATCTTGCCCGGCTCCTCGGCACGTAGGCGATCCACCCGCGTGCCCTGCAGGCGTGCCAACGCCCGCAGCACTCCCTTAGCCGCTTCAGGATAGAAGGGCAGCGCCTGGTAGGCCGCGATGAGCGAGTCACGGCCAAAGAGTGCCATGAACCACGGCATGCCGGCCGCGATGGCGAACTCGCCTTCGGAGACATCCTCACCCTTGATCCGCAGTCCGGCGAAGTCGTGCATGCTCTGCTCGTAGGCGCGCTGCAGCACGTAGCAATCGGTTTCTAGACGCGGCGACTGTTGGACCAACTCGGCGTGCCGATACTCCCGCCGTGCGCGCAGCTCCGCGCTCTGGTCACGCTGACATGTGTATGCGGGTTCACCACGGTCGTTATCGCCGAGTGTGAGGAAATCGACGCAGAGGTGCCACGACTGGCGAGGTGCCAGATGCAGCACGAAGCGGCAGCGCCCGTCGACAACTTCAGGCCGGACGGAGAGATTGACGACCAGTCGGCGGAGAAGCTGGCCCCGCTCATAGCGAAACTGTATGCTACGGCCCTCCTCCTCGATTTCCAGACTGAAGCTGCCCTTCCGGCGGATCGTTTCCTTCTGCACCTCGATGTCACGCTTGATCTCGAAGATGTGGGCGAAGTCAGCGTCAAAGCGCAGCTCCAGCGTGAACGCCGTCTCACAATCCCCGTGGTTGGTGATGTCCAGGTCTTCGTGCATGCCCTGGCCCACGAGCCGTCGCCGAATGATGCCGAGCAGGCCACGTGGCACTCGCGGAAGCGCGGGGTTGGTGAGGAGGTGGGCGGCGGCATAGTAGTCGGTTGCCTGGGCGGTCAGCACCAGTGGTGGTTGGCCATCCAGGGTCAACTCGTAGAGACAGAGGAAACGGGTGTCTTGATGATACAGGCCCAGCTCTGCTCCCTCCGGAACGTTCCCCATATCATCCGTAATCAGGAAGGTAGTGTCTTCGTTGATAGTAATCCGCATCGCAGCCCCCAGGTGTACACGCACATACCAAGAACACACATTGCTGTCTATGGTCGCGTCGGCTTCACATTGAACCCACAACGGGCGCAGGTTTGCAGCGACTTCTTCGACGTCTGCATGCCCAGCGCTCCCTCAATGAGGCACTCTGATTCCCCAGCGCGCTCTGCTTGCTGTCCCCACTGCAGTGCCGCTCCAGGCTGCACGCCCGCTCGGTTCGCCGTCCCTGCCACGTGTACCATTACAGCCCGGTCGTCTGTTGCATGAGCCCACCATCGATGAAGTAGGTCACGCCGGTGATGTAGGCGCCATCATCGGAGGCCAGATAGGCCACTAAGCGCGCGACTTCCTCGGGCTTGCCGATTCGATGCAGCGGGATCTGCTGCTCCAGTGCGGCTTTCTTCTCCGGGTCTTCGAGCGTTTCCCGGTTGATCGGCGTGGCGATTGCGCCCGGTCCGACCCCTACAACAGTAATGTCGTAGGGAGCAAGTTCGAGCGCGAGATTGCGCGTGAGCATCCGCATGCCACCCTTGGAGCAGGCGTACGGCGTGTAGCCGGGGAACGATAAATCTTCATGCACAGAGGAGATGTTGATGATGCGTCCGCCTTCCCTTTGCGCCACCATCCGGCGTGCAGCCGCCTGCGCGCACAAGAAGGCGCCCTTCAGGTTCACCCCCAGCACCAGATCCCAGTCGCGCTCCTCGACCTCCAAAAATGGTGCCTGTTTTTCGATGCCAGCGTTGTTGATACAGATATCGATGCGGCCTAAGCGCTCAACCGTGGCGTCGACCATCTCACGGACCTGCTTAGCATCGGCAACATCGGCACTATGGGCGAACGCCCGCCGGCCCAGCGCCTCCAACTCGCGCACGACCTGTGCCGCCTGTTCCCCGCCAGCATGGTAGTTGATGCAGACATCCGCGCCCTGACGACCGAGTTCCAGGGCAATCGCCCGGCCAATCCCACTTGACGCACCGGTTACCAGCGCGACTCGCCCATGCAATCGTTCGAGGTTGTGCTCCATAATTCCTCCATTCATCATGCGGTTGCCTCAGCAGCGTCTCGCTCCCGTCTATGGACGTCCTGGACGGTGCCACCCTGACTTGCACGTGCGAGGTTGACGGGTGGTTGATTAATCCGAGCTGCTAGCATC
>JALZCF010000720.1 GCA_030863245.1 Chloroflexota bacterium | reverse complement strand
CACGAGTACTCCGCCCCCTATATGTGGTTCGGCACCGGAGCGTATCAATTGAGGCCCGAACAGAACGAGGGGGATGAAGGATGGTTAACCCTTCGATACCGCAAAGTGTATCGGAACTACCTGCAACCCGCCGGATTGGAGGTGCCCCTCGTCATTACGGAGACGGGAATTGATGGAGGTATTCGGGATCGACCGGGGCCAGCAGGATTTGGCTGGCGAGATTTTCAGGACTTCTGGGAGGCGGAGGGACAGGTACGCACCACCACCGCTGGTTTCTATATGGAACAACTAGCCTGGTACGATGCAGAGCTGAGGGAGGATCCGTACGTGAAAGGGGCCTCCATCTATGCACTTGCAGCCCCTACAGGGTGGGGCTCATTCGAGATCAACGGAATGTTGGCCGAGTTGTTCAAGCAGTATCTGGAAGTGCACCCGCGTCGCTGATCAAGAAAGAGACGGAAGGTTACCATTCCCTGCCCTCTTCACCGTCCGGGGATAGGCGGGATTGGTAGTAAGGAAGTTGGACGATAAAGCGGCTACCAATGCCTTCCTCGCTACTCGCTGCAATATTACCCCCATGTTGATGAACAATGTACTCAACCAAGGCCAGACCGAGACCGCTTCCATGGGGACGCTCACCAGCCGTTTTGATGCGGTAGTAGCGGTTAAAAATATGGGGTAGCTCGTCAGCAGGGATCCCCACGCCCGTGTCCTCCACCTCGATCTGCACCCAATCGCGCAGATGACGGGTGCGAATCATGACGGCGCCCCCCTGTTTGTTGTACTTAATGGCGTTGGAGACAAGGTTGGCAAAGACCGTTCGCAGCCCCGCTTCATCTCCCTGTACGACGGGCTCTGGCGGTTCAATGTCGACGGTGAGTGAAAGCTCCTTGATACGCTGCTCGACCTGGAACTCATCAACGCTCTCATGGAGCAACTGAGCAACAGGAACCGTGCTGGTATCCGTCAGAGAGTAATCACGCTCCTGCCGACTGAGCTGCAACAGCAGGTCCAGCGTGTCGCCCATCTGTTTGGCAGCCTGGTAGATCGCGTTGAAGTTCTCCTGCGCCTTGGGGTTGTGCTGCACGTATCGCTGGCCCAACGTAGCTCTTCCTTGAATAGTGGTCAGCGGGCGGCGTAGTTCATGGGCAATGAAGCCCACAAAGTCGTCCCGATCCTGGAGGCGCTGCCGGTTCAGGCGGAGCCTTTCCTCTGCCTCCGCCACGGCAATCGCAGCGCGCTGCTCGGCCTGGCGCTGCGATTCCTCCATCTCGTACTGGATCTGCTCACGATGGCGAACTCCGTAGGCAATCATCACCTCGACCAGAAAGTCCATCGAGTGTAGGGCCCAGTCGCTATCTGCCTGCACGGAATCGGGCAAATGCTCGAGCGCCTCGCTGTGCAGCGCCACTACATCTTCGGGGCCGTAGCCAGCAGCAATGAAGCGGGTACCCAGCAGAGAGAGTTGATAAAGGATCTCCTCTCTTTCCTGCTCTCCCTGTAAATATTGCTGTAGCAGTCTGGCGTACCGCTCTTCCAACGTCTACCCCACTATGAACGCTATCAAAGAAGCGCTCCCTTTACCCGTCGGCTCTCTTAATTATCGTGCCGGATCTGTACCAGGAGAAGGGAGGCATCATCGCGATGCGTAGCGTGAGTCATGATCCGATCTGCTTGCGCCTCCAAGTCGCCGTCCCACTCCTCCATCTCCTCATAAACCTTCCGTGAAGAGATCCCATCACTGTGGAGGATGAGAAGCTGATGGTCTTCTGTCTGGTACGTCCAAGGCGGAGGGATTTTCCGAAGGCGACCCACAATGCCATTGTGGTTGACCAGCGTCACGCTGTGCTGGTCAGGGGTCCACAGTCGGGCATTGACGTTCCCCACACCGAGGTAGGAGAGGGTGGTTGAGCCGTGTTGCATCTGTACGAGTGAGAGGGCGGCGCCACGCGTGGTCGCAGCCGCCCGATCGGCTCCTTTCAGCACGCTTTCCAGCTCCTCTGCTTGCGTGCTCCCGAGGTAGGCAAGCAAGGCTTCGGTTGCCTCCGCGGCCTGCTTGCCATGACCCACGCCATCAACGACAGCAAACAACGTATCCGTCTCACGGGCACGTACGATGATTCCGTCCCCGTTTACCTCATACCCAGGACAAGGGCGCGCACGTCGCACTATCACGAACGCCACTTAACTGCCTCGATCCACGTTCCCACATCCAGTTCAGAGCGAATTACCACCTCGTCCATCATGCGGCGCACTGCAGCCAGGCCACTTCCCAGTCCACCCCCTGTGGAAACGCCATCTTCCAATGCGCGCTCGATATCCGCGATACCTGGTCCCTCGTCCACCGTGCGCACTCGAAAGCCAAGGCCGGGAGCGGTGAGGGCTTCCAGATGCAGGGTACCCTGTCCTGCATGTAGCCACAGGTTGTTGCCCAGCTCGGTCACGCACAGCGCAATCTGCTCTCCTTCTATCTCACTAAAACCGAGATCCTTCGCCATCTCACGTGCCCGGCGACGGGCCCTCACCACGCTTATCTGATCCCGAATCACAAACTCTTCCGGAGCCATTTCCGAACCGTCACTCTAGTGCCACGTCCAAGCGTGCTGTCTAGCTCCATCTCGTCGACGAGTCGCTTGGTGCCGGGCAGGCCAATGCCCAGCCCACGTCCCGAGGTGTACCCGTCCTGCAGCGCGCGCGTCACATCCGCAATGCCCGGCCCCTCGTCTTGTGCGATGATCTCGATGCCACGATCCTGTGGGAGCGGGTGAATCTGAATCTGGCCGGTAGATGCATAGTTCAGGATGTTACGCGCCAGCTCAGAGATCGCCGTGGCAATGCGTGATTGGTCCACCGAGCGGAAACCTAACTCGCTCGCTAGGTCTCGCCCGGCACGGCGTGCTCGCACGATGTCTCCTTCTTCCCGCACTTCGATCACAATGCTCGTGGCTCTCATGCCCTCGCTCGTCCGTTCGACTCCCTCAACAACTCCAATCCCTGCTCCACATCGAGCGCGGTGTGGATGTAGGGAAGCTCTAGCCCCAGCTCAATCAGTGTGATAGCCACACCCGGACGTAACCCCACGACGACGGTGCGCGTTCCCATCAAGCGAGCAATCGCGGCCAGTTGGTTCAGCGTATGCCCCATGAAACTGTCCACAACGTCCAGGAGCGAGACATCTAGCAGTAGGCCCTCTGCTCCACTCTCCTCGATAGTAGTCGCGATCTGCTCTTGCATCTCCAGAATCTGGCTGTCACTCATCTCATCGTGAATCGTCACGATGAGATGAGTGCCAAGCTTGATGACTGAAACAGGGCCAATCATGGATCTCTCCAATTCAAGAACTTGGTCGCTGATTTCCCAACTTGTACGTGACACATGCCGGCTAGAAGAGGACTAGCGGGAACATCCGTGGTCGAACAGAAAGTGGTCACCACGGAACTTTCCTCATCTTGCTACTGTATTAGCACGCTGCAGCTCCCATCCGGTCTCTTGTAGCGCCAGCCGAAGACCGCCACCGAGAGAGGTACGCGTCTTCACGTTACCTAGGTCAATCCCCAGCTGTACCATCGTCTGGGCCACTTGGGCAGAGATACCCACGATAATGGTCGACGCGCCAAGCAGACGGATTGCTTTGACGGTCTGGATGAGGTGCTTCGCAACCGCGGTATCCACCACCGAGACGCCCGTGATATCGATGATAACCACGTTAGCGCGCCGCGCGACGATCGTCTCCAGGACGGTTTCCGTCATCTGCTGCGCACGATGCGTGTCCAGTGCGCCGATGAGGGGGAGGGTCAGAATATTCTCCCAGATCTCGAGTACCGGCGTGGATAGCTCGATAATCGCTTCCTGCTGCTCCCGAATATACTGTTCCCTTCCTTCAAGATAGACCTCGAAGGTGTACAGTGCGAGCTCGTCCACAATGTTACTAAGCTGCTCAATCAGGGCGGCGAGGCGACTAGGACTCCGGCCAAACTCTTTCCGTAGAACGGGTAGCAGTGCCTCCTTCAGATTGAGCAGGAACCGCGCATTCTCGCGTGGTGTGAACCCCTGCCGGGCACGTGTCTGACTTAGGCGAGCTAGCAGCGCAAGCAGCTGGTTATCCTCCTGCGCGAGGCGTGCCTCGTCCTCCAGTGCACGCATGATCTCATCAAGCATGAGACGTGCCTGTGCCTCTAACTCCTCTTCACTGAGAATGTTGCGGCCAATTTCCTGCTGTTTGCTAACCCAGGTATCGACGATCTCGTCCGTGTACTGGCTCAATAGCTCGACCAGTTGTGTTTGCGTCTCGTCGTTGCTCATAAGGGTACCTTTCGTTGTGTGGACAGACCACATCCATGTTGTCTTTAGCAGCTTGTCTGGCGACCAAAAAGGATAGCAGGAAGCATTCTTTGTGACAATCTTCACAGTCACCAGTCGAATAACTGCTCGTGTCGGTGCCACGCTTGCGTGGAGAGGCAGGACGTGCGACACTCTTGGGTAGACCAGCAATGGAAGCACGGCGGAAGTGGGGACACTCTGGAGCTGTGGGGGCTGAGGGAGAAGCGTGTGGCAGGAGAAAGGATCTTCTGGATGTCTGGAGGGAAGATGAACTGGGATGAGTTGAAGCGCGCGGCTGCTCAAGCGGCAGTCGACCAGGAGGTGCGCTCGGGGATGAAGGTAGGGCTTGGCAGCGGCTCCACGTTCACCTATGCATTGGATGCATTGGGGGAGGCGTTGCGGGAGGGGTGGCTGAACGATATCATCGGCGTGCCGAGTAGCGAGCAGATCGCGCAGCGAGCACGTGACCACGGCATCCCGCTCGTCGAGTTGCACGAGGTGGGGGAGCTCGATGTGTCTATCGACGGCGCGGATGAGATCGATCCGAACTTGGACCTGATCAAAGGGTTGGGTGGTGCACTACTGCGTGAGAAGATGATCGCCCAGCTCACGTGCCGATACGTTATCATTGCTGATGAGTCGAAGCTCGTACCGAAACTGGGCGTCAAGGCACCTCTACCCGTCGAGGTTGTTCCCTTTGGCTGGCAAGTACACCTTCCATTGATGGCAGAACTGGGCGCATGGGCCGTGCGGCGAGAGGAAGATGGCAAGCCTTTCGTCACGGACAACGGCAACTACATTCTAGATTGCCACTTCAATAAAGAAACAGGGATCGAAGACCCGGCCGTCTTGGAGTGGCTTCTCCTTGCCCGTGCCGGCATCGTTGACCACGGCCTCTTCCTCGGTATGACCTCTATTGCCTACGTGTCAGGAGAGGAGGGAGTGAGGACGCTCGAGCGGGAAGCGGAGGGCGGAGAGGGAGCGAAGGAGTTGGGGTAAAATGGGGGCTGGCTCACAGTTGTTGCTTGGCAAGGGTGATATCCTACGGTAGAGTATGCACTTGATGAGATGAATTGTAGGGTTGGACTGTGAAATTGTATGCCTAGGCTTGCTCCGCATAGGTGCAACATTCACAGACGTCATGATGGGAAAGGGTTTTGTCGATGGCCTCTCAACATAAAATATGGGTGGATGGAAAACTAGTGCCATGGGATGAGGCGACGGTACATGTCACGGCCCACGCACTCCATTACGGATCGAGCATCTTCGAGGGAATACGTGCCTATGGCACGCCTGACGGGTTGGCGGTGTTAGGACTCCAGGAGCATACACGACGCTTCTTTCGATCCGGAAAGATATTCCGGATGAAGTTACCTTACAGTGAGGAAGAGATCAATAACGCCATCCTTGAGACACTTCGGATCAACAATCATCCCTCTGCCTATGTTCGACCGCTGGCGATACGTGGTGCCGGACCACTGGGGGTAGATGGGCGGAAAAACCCTATCAACGTCTACATTCTCACGCTCGAATGGGGAGCCTATCTTGGGGAGGAGGCGCTGGAGCAGGGGGTCGACGTGATGGTGTCCTCGTGGCGACGTATGGCTCCGGATACGCACCCTGCGATGGGCAAGATCGGTGGCAACTACGTCAACTCCCAACTCATCGTCATGGAGGCGCGTGAGTACGGCTTTACAGAGGGAATTGCCCTAGATCATAGTGGCAGTATTAGCGAGGGAAGCGGTGAGAACCTCTTCCTGGTGCTAGATGGCGTCATCTATACGCCGCCCCTCGCCAATTCGATCCTGACGGGCGTCACCCGTACTTTTGTCATGCAACTCGTCGACGATCATGGATATCCTCTACGCAAGGAGGTCATCCCGCGCGAGATGCTCTACATGGCAGATGAGTTGTTCTTTACCGGCACCGCAGCCGAGATTACACCGATCCGCTCGGTGGATGGCATTGAGATCGGACGCGGCACGCGCGGCCCCATCACCGCAGCACTCCAGGAGGATTTCTTCTCCGTCGTCAAGGGAAAGGCCGAGGATCGATATGGCTGGCTCACCTACGTGCATGAACGGGAGCCAGTAGCAGGCGACTAACGGGAGAGGAATCTGTTACTTCCAGCCCAAGCTTCCCATAAGCGCTTTTTCTCCACGTTGCGCTACAATCAGCCATGCATGACTGGCGTATTCCTCAGATGGCACAGTCGGTTCGGTACTTTGAGGTAGTGGACAATGCATCAGAATTGGCAGTGGGATTGGTTTTTAGATGACTGGCAGAAGGCAGTGCGACGCTCGTTAATCCGCGCCTTCACACGACGCCAGATGATGGCCTTACGGTGGCAGTGGCGTATCGGGCAGGCCGCCAAATGGACGCTCCTCGTGTTGCCTGTGCTACTGCTGCTCTCCTACCTAGCGCCTGAGGCGGATATCCTGCTGCTGGAGAGTTTCCTCATGTGGAGTGCGTTTGAGGCACTTCTCTTAACGGTGCATGTAGGGCTCGGTGTGCGATACAATGTCAGTTACAGTTGGGCCTTCCACCACAGCCGCCCCCTCCTCCTACACGGTATGGCGGCCCGGCTTGACCTAAAGGGGAAGGCGCTTGTCGCAACTGTTTTTGCCACCTTCGCACTGTCCTGCTTGTACGTACTCCACAGGTGATTGGCTGAGGGTAGCTTGACTATACATGATACCCGTTTGCCTGTTAGGTGGTTTGATGGGCACGGGTGTTCCTGCTGCTCTTGCAAGTGTACACAGGAGGAATACCTCTTTTCATGGATTTTTGCCCTTCCCCTCTTCCCGTTTCGTGCGCTTGTCCTACTGCTCGGCATCCGTTCTGTGTCGTTTATAGATGAATATGAAGGAGTTGTGGTGAGTAGAAATAAAAAGCAAGCTCTACAATATTGGTCAGTCTGGTATTCTAAAGCGGCGGCGACGGGACTGCTCATGGCACGCGGCCTGATCGAAACAGCGGATGAGATTCTTTTCCACGCCGCGCCAAGGTTTCTCACGGTGGAGGTCATGGACGAGATGGGTAGCCGATTGGCCTATGGCAAGGATTTGGAACAGACGACCGACTCACCGATTTGCCGCCTGAGCCGTGAAGGAGAGCGCATCGTCCGCGAGGATATCTGGCCCACCGAAGAGGATCTCGGCACAATCGTACTGCTCCCCGGAGGGGAAGCGGGACAGCTGAAGTCGTGGTGGAACGCGGAGGACCAGAAGGAGTGGCGCTGGCAGGTTGAGTTCTACAACACGGTACGTAAGGAGTGATTATAGACCATTGCCCGACCTTGGCCACTCCAAACGCATGTGGATCCCATAGTGGTCGGATAGGTGGGCGCGGCGTCCGTCCACCAGTTCGACCTCGTCCTGAAGGATGATGAGTGATTCGGTGCGGATACCGATTCCACGTGGGAAGCGGACGAGCGCGTGGTCGATCGCCACCGAAAACAGTGAGGAGAGCAACGCGGGCATGCGCGGGTGCGGTCGGTAGGTCGGCTCTTCTACTTCACCCAGGGGGTCGTGCAGCCCTGTCCTGTCAAGAAACTCATGGTAGAGCCAGGAATAGCGGGGGATGTTAAAATCACCGACTACAATGACCATCCTGTGATTCGGTTGCTCGTTGACCACCCTTGATAGTTGTTTCAGTTGGGCCGCTTCCAACTTCGCGTAACGATTGGAGCGGCTCCAGTTGGCCGAGTAATTTGCCGCCAGATGCGTGTTGATCAGCGTGATCGGCATGTTGCCGTGGGTAAGATGGGAGATGAGTATCCCCTTGTGTAGCATGCGGTCCGCGATCGAGGGACCGAGGAACCAAGCGCGCTCCTCAAAGGGGATGAACTGCGTCTCAGATTGCGGTTGGCGCGTCAGAGTCATCAAGCCACCCTTGGGCGCGTAGAGGTGCGGTTCCCACGAGCCGTACGGAAAGTTGGTGAACGCCTCGAATAGCAGTGGCGCGTAACGAAACCATTGTACCTCCTGCAAGCAAACGGCGTTCAGAGCCCGATCATTCAACTCGCGCGCGATCGTGCGTAGGCGCGCCCGAGTTCTTGTAGAGGGGACACCTAGGGCGTTGAGGGTTACGACGTTAAACTGGTGGAAATCTCTATTATCCATCATGATACTTTACTACTAATGTTACGGCTAATGTTTCGTCCTAGACGGCTATCGTGCAATTATCGCAGGTTGCGTGGTCTTTCTTCGTCCGATTGGATGCACAATCTAGTGTGCAGCCTATAATATTATCCATTTTGTGAGTGAAGGAGAAACCCTTTGCGACCTGGCTGGAGAATGCGCGCTGTTACCTGGTTGCTCCTCGCAGAGTCTGTTCGTGCAAACCGTCAGGCTTATCCTGACCTACCCACTGCTTGGCTCCCGCATGGTCTGGGGAATACGCTTGCACTATGGTTGCCGGAATTACTTGGGACGTTGGACGATACATGGAAGCTAGACGGATGGTACCAGGACCACCCGACACTAAGTGCTGTATACTGTGCCTTGCGTAATCTGTGCGTTGATAATCGAAGTTGGGGGGTCTACGTGGCTCCCGCTGCCCTCGGCTATGCCCTGTCGCATCCTCGCTTCAATATCTACAAGGGAGAGATGGGATCATGGCGCTTCCTCGGCTTCGGATTGGATGCCATCCCACATGGTATAACCGCGTACGCACTTACCCGCCTCCTCCAGGACGGTATCCAAGAGTTGGCGAGGGCCCTACCGGAGGAATCGCCTCTCGCACCGTTGATCCAGATCCTTGCGAAGCGCTCCATGCTTTCAACAGGGGCAGTGCTCACGCTTCTCTCGACCATCTGGGAGGTGGGTGAGTACCTGATGCAGCAGGATGAGCTGCGCCGCGCGGGTGGAGATCGCTCCGCTGTCAATATGGAATGGGATCTGGAGGACACAATCTTCGATCTGCTTGCCAACACGCTAGGATGGATAATCGCCAACTGGCAGCGGCCGCGCGAAACTTGAAGGAATGATGGTGAAGGAAGTAGCGCGCAATATTAAGCAACAGCAACGACCTGCTGACGGTGCACTTCTTCGGGGGCCGATGATTGAAGCATCTAGTAAGGAGTACTGATGAAAGTTGCAGTGCGTGTGATGGGACTTATTCTGTTGAGCCTCTTCCTCTTGCTTGCCTTTTCTCTGCCGGTTCGGGGTGCGCCACACGTGTCGCAAGAGAGGGGTAACGTCGTCAAGGGAGTCGAGCAATTGGATTTCTTAGCCAAGCCGGGCAAGTACGCTACCCCTCCGATGTCGGTTCTGATGAGCACCTGCCCATCGAGCCACTTCTTCCCCCTGGTTCTGAACCCACCAGCGCCCCCATCTGCTCCACCCCGCACGCCGTTCGTACCGCTACGCAATGGTGGTTTTGAGAATGGGCGAATCGCGTGGCAGGAGTCTTCAACCTACGAATATGAACTCATCCTCCATCAGGACTATGAATACCTGCGCTTTGCTCCACATTGTGGGGAGTGGCTCGTCTGGTTGGGCGGCTTGGAAGGGGAAACCTCGATGATCAGCCAGGAGGTCACCGTGCCTGTCAATGCATCGTATCTCGGTTACTGGCACTTGATCGAGTCGGCTGACGACACTTGCAGCGACGATTTCGGTTTCGTACGGGTAAACGAGAGTGTAGTGGACGGTTACTACCTCTGTGTGAATACCAGCACGAGCGAATGGCGCAAACGCGTCGTGGATCTCAGCCTTTATGCAGGCCAAACCGTTACCCTCGATATCCGAGCCGTAAATGATACAACGCCCGGTAGCATCAGCAATCTTTTCATTGATGACATCGCTTTCCAGACAACTCCATCGAGCCGGACATCAGCCGCGCACCGGGAGGATCTAGCCATTTCAGGGGTAAGCCGCCGGAGAGCCGGAGAGTAGTACTCAGGAAGATAGTAGGGTGCGCATTACGTCTTTATTCGTGGGCGAACAGTATAAGACGTACGCGCGGCACACCCTTTGTTTCTACCACTGTTCGTTAGAAAAGGAGGACTCTATCGTGACGACCGAAACCGTGCACGTACCCGATATCGCTTGCGCGCATTGCACGCGCACCATCGAACGGGAGATGATGGAACTCGAGGGAATGCGACGGGTCAGCGCTGATCTGGATTCCAAGCGTGTCACCTTCACCTACGAGGCACCCCTTACGCCTGCCAAGATTCATGCGGCCATGGAAGAGATTGGCTATCCTGTCATAGAAGGGTTAGGTACCAATCGGTCCGCGTGAGGAGATATCACGCTTTCGGCCTCCGACGGTTGGGCGGCGCTCAATCTCCTAGCGTAGTGCGAGATGTTGCGTATGGCTGATCCCTCATGGATCGTAGGTCTACTTGAGGTACAGATCACGACGGAATGTTCATACAGCACCAATTCGTAATCGTCCCATTCTCTTGTAGATGTGAAGTTCGGGACTTTCCGCTATAATGGCACGCGATGAAAATCGTTCTATCCCTTCTTCTGTTGCTGATCTGTTTGCTCCTTCTGCCGCGCGCACACGCGGAGAACGAGAGCAAGGGTTGGTTGGTGACATCCCGGCGCACCGACGGGCAGGCGGATCTCTGGGCAGTTCGGGCGGAAGGAGGTCCCTGGCAGCGACTCACGCGGACCGCGGGCGATGAACGTTGGCCCACCTGGCACCCGGCTGGGCACACGCTGGCCTACGCGGCGCGCCGCGAGCGTAACTGGGATATCTACACGCTGGATCTGCGTACAGGTAAGGAAACGCGGCTGACGAAGGATGCGCACTTCGATGGCTGGCCAGCATGGAGCCCAGATGGCACCCGGCTTGCCTTCGTCTCGGCCCGTGCCGGTGACCTCGATCTGTTTCTGCTTGACTGGGAGACGGGAAAGGAACATAACCTGACACCCACCTCCCCCGCCCACGAGTTTGAGCCGCGCTGGGAGGATACCCAGCACCTCCTCTTTGTGTCGACTCGTGCTCACACCCACGATATCTACCGTCTGGACGTGAATGGCGGGACGATGGAGGTCGTGACAGAGACTCAGACACGGGACGAGCGCGCCGCTATGCCTCGTTCCGATGGCAAGGCATTCTTGGTCATTTCTGTGGAAGATCGAGCGCGCACGCTGCGCTTGCTCCGCTCCGACGGCGCGCCCTTGGGCAGTCCCTTCTCGTGGACGGAGGCGGTCACGGCGGCGGCGCTATCGGACGAGGGCAATGAGGTGGCCTGGCTGGAGCATCGCTTTGACGGAGACATCCTCTACCGCCGTTCCCTGCAAGGCGGTGAAACCTTCAAGCTCAACGGGCCCACGCCGCATCTCGACGATCTGGCTTGGGGGGCTCCTGACGACACCCTGATGGAGCGTCAGCTCAACCCCCCGGAGGCCTTCCCGTTCTCGGAGCCTCCTGAAGCGCGGCCGAGCGAGCTGGTACGGTTGGACGATGTGGATACCGTGCAACCTTTCATTAACGAACGTGCCTTGATACCGTTCCGGACAGTGCGGGCCCGCGTGTTGAGCGAGTTGGGGGATGATTTCCTTGCGGAAGTCAGCGAGACAGTACGCCCCGTTGATTTTGGTACGGACGACAGCGATTATCTCTCCTGGCACAAAGCCGGCCGTGCGGTAGACACCCTCCTCGATCTGGGCTTCTACGCCGGTCAGCAATGGATGGAGATCGTGCGCGAGGATTGGCACGGCGACGTCTACTGGCGTATCTGGCTACGTTGCCCCGTGCAGGATGGAAGCTGCGGAGAGCCGCTCATCGAAACCCCATGGGATTACTCGTATCGGGCACGTTGGGAGCTCGCACCCGGCAAGGGCGGCGTTCGTGGGCGCTTCCAGGCGGGGTACTACGTCGATTTCACGCGCCTGGCTGAAGATGAGGGATGGGAGCGCATTGCTTCCTATGAAACACCCAACTTTGACTGGCGCCAGAATAAGGTGGCGATGGAATACTGGCACTACCAGTATACCGATAATCTCCCCTGGTATGATGCCATGCGTGAGATCTACACGCCCCAAGTGCTGGAGGAATATTTCGGCTGGGAGGCATTGCTCGCGCAGGAGATCCCGCGTTGGATACTCCGCCTCAAGGGAGTGCCCCTGCCACCAGAGGTGCGCCGCGCTCCCGCCGAGATCGCGATCCCTTAGCACGCGTTTTTTGCAATGCAGTGCGTCGCCATTTCTATGCCTCTTACAGCTCCCCACCGAGGAACCGTTGGTATAATGATTCCACAAAGCCCTCCTCGTCACGCCGTTTGTACCACTCGTCCGCGTCTACCTCCAGAGTGCGCGCACCCTGCTCCACGCTCTCTTGTTGCTGCCGACTGAAGGTGCGCCAGACGTTAGCCACCTCTTTCTCATCCCCATCGGCTCGAAGCAGACCGCTGTGGCGGAGGGGGCGATTGCGGTCGTAAGGGGGTTGCTGGGAGAGCGACTGCGGTGCATCGGCCCAGACGGCGTGGCAGATGAACGGTACCCCAGCATCGTGAAGGGCAGGGAGTACCTCACCGAAGAAGCGTGCTTGCTCCGCCTCGGCAAAGAGTGGCAAGCGTGCCACTGGCTCCTCCTCCGTTCCCGAGAGGGTGGGTACGTCAACCAGCTCTGCGGATTGTGTGGGTAAGCCAAGCGAGGCACACGCCACAGGTGCTCCGGCGAGCGTGCGTGCCAACAGCAGCAAGAAGCGCGGCCATTGCGTATCCGCACCACCACGTGCCGTAGCATTGCCTGTCGGGCTCGCAGCCACTGCCAACGTGCCCACGGTAGCTTCCCACGTTTCCAGCCTCGGTAACTCGTGCAGCATCAGTAGGCGAGGGCCATCGCTGTAAAGGAGGTTCTCCACCGTACCTGCCTCCTGCACTGCCTCCTCCAGTACTTCCCACCAATGCAGAGCCTCATCCTCATTCTTAGGCGGGAGTGATGTCAAGAGTCCTCCTGCACCTAGGTCCAGCTCCGAGAGCGCTGGGTGGGGGGCAAAGTTGTGCGTGATCTCGCTCCAGACTTTCCGTTGTCCATCCAGCAGGTCCCGCGCGCCGTACAGGTCGCCCGGCTTCAGCATTGTTTCCCACCCCTCGGATATCACGCGCCGTGTGGTCGGGCGGGGTGTCGCCAGTGGATCTGTCGCCAGCATCCATCGTGGCAGGAAAAGGGTTCCACCAAGCTGCCCCGCTAGCGTCAGTTGCACGGTGAGCTCCGCATCCACCGCTGTGTCGAGCAGCGCAGCAAGCCGGTCGAGTACGGCAGTGCGTAGCCGGGTGGCGGATGGTTGTAGTGTCTCCCATGGTAGGGACACACGCACAAAATCGAACCCCACATCCGCCACGTGGCTCAACTCATCGCGTACCTCTCCCTCGTCAAACAATCCTTCGTCCGCCATGAAAAACGGTCCTTTTACACGCGGCCAATACACACATCCCGTTCGGAATCTCTGGTTGGTCATCAATGTTACTCCTACATGCTACTGCTCATCTTGAATGATCCTGAATCATCCCGTGGCAAGGGTATAGCCATCGGAGGACCAGAGTGATAGGCAAAGTTGAGATCTCTCGCTTGCGCTCGATATCACATCGGTTTGTACTTTGTCACAATCCATTTTCAGCCGTTGCCTCGACCAAATAGGCTATGCTGAGGCTCACGTTGGCTTGCCTACTAAGACCAAGAACATGACACTTTTGTCGGCTGCATGGGGTGAGAAGAAGGTGGTGACTGCGTCATCGTAGAAGGTAAGACCTGTTGCGCCGAGCTGCTGGGCGTAGGCGGCAAGGTAGATCTTCCCAGCCCGGATGCTGGCTTCTAGTTGCACGGCACGGTATCCTCGGTTGCCGAAACGGTCGAGCACGGGCTTGAGATCGCTCAGGAAGAAGATGGTGACGCTGGCATCTGCGGCCAGGGCCTGCCCTAGCCCCAGGTGGCCTGCCTCGGCTCGGAAGTCTCCCACCTCGAGCAGCTCGAGCGCGGCCTGCTGTGAGTGAAAGACATACTTACCGGAGGGCAGCCCCTCGACCGCATGGACGATGAGGTAGAGGTGGTTGAGCGTAGAGTCTGGCCCCTCAAGGAAATCAGCAGGGAGGCCCTGCATTGCCCGCTCCAGGATAGTTGATAACTGTCGGAAGGTGATAGATTCCCGTGCGAACTGACGTGTCGAGCCGCGCCGAGCGATCACAGGTTCAAGGGCATCCTGCGGCATCTCCATCTCGTTATAGGGGTCTAGTGAGAAGAGCTGGCCCTGCGCCGGTGGTAGCTCCATCGTTGGAGGCTCCCCGCGCCACGCGGCCACCTCCGATGGATCTTGCAGGGTAGAAGCCTCGTGCATGGCCAGGATCGCCGGCAACTCATGCTCTTCCTCAGCGATGGGGACCGTCTCCAGCGAGAGCGGCTCCACGGCCGGCAGTTCGGCGGGTGGCGCATCCGGGACGTGACCGATCGGGAGCAGTTCGAGCGTCACCTCGTGCTGTGTGTCCAGGTCCAGCAAGCGGTTCACCTCAGCGTCCACAAAGCCGGTCACTACCTTTGCCGGCAGCCCGTGGTTAGTGGAGATGGCCAGGGAGTGAGCGAGAATGGTCCCGCTATCCCAGAAAGCGTGCCGATATTCGCGCGCCTGGTATTTGACGGCGTTGCGCCAGAAGACATCGGTGTAGATGAGAATGAGGGGTGCCTGAGCGACGTAGGGCTCCTGGCCGCTAGCCTCGATGAGCAAGCGGCGGTAATCGCCGTCACGTAGTTGGCGCAGCGCGTTCTCCCTAGGATCGAAGTGGTAGACACCAGCCGCTAGTCCGGGTAGAGTTCCGCAGACCGCGTATAGCTCGATATGATAGAGAGCTCCTGTACACGATGCTGCTCGGAACAGCATCTCGCCATACGGAGGTGGGTAGCTGATGCGCTTGGTGATCCCAGCCGAAAAGTGCAGGATGCGGGCGAGAGTGCCAATATCCGGCACACGCTCACCATCCGGCGTGACCGTCGTGGCGATCGCCTCTAGCGCTGGCATGCCTATCGCTGTGGTATCCAAGGGCAGAGGGATAGCTTCCAGATCCTCGCAAATCTTGAAGAGCAACGGTCGATCTGCCGGATCATAGGTGTGCCAGGGGTCCAGTAAGTATCCACCTGGGTGCTTCGTGCCATTATGGTAGTGCCAAGTCGCCTGAATATCGCGATTGCTCATGATTGTCCTTCTTTCCTTTCCGCTACCCTCTCGCCTGCTGTCACTCGTGTATCTCAGCCCTGCAAGTGACGTACCACGTCATTCTATATGTCCACAACGAGGCAAGGATTCCCCACCCCGTACGCGTGCTCTGTCTCATGCTATAAGATAATTCCACTAGCTCCGCCACGAACATGCTGCCTTTACCCACTGTGGTATAATCGCGCGCGTTACATGGCCGGACTACCGGCGATTGTTCCGTGCACGGCTCGTCCTGCGACGGTCTGGCCAGTGCGTGTGCTACAATAGGTAACGAGACTCATGCACATAGAGAAACAAAAAGAACGGTGTAAGAGGTAAGGAGAAGGAATCAAGATGAGCAACAATGGCAAGGTTCGCACCCGGTATGCCCCTAGCCCTACTGGGAAACAGCACGTCGGAGGCGTTCGCTCGGCGCTTTTTTCCTGGCTATGGGCGCGGCACAACGATGGCGATTTCATCCTTCGTATCGAGGACACGGATCAGGCACGCTTCCGTGAGGATGCGCTGGAGGATCTGTTCGAGTCGCTAGCCTGGCTAGGGCTGGACTACGACGAGGGGCCGGTGGGACCAGATGCGCCCCCGAACGAGTACTTCCAGACGCAGCGTGCGGAGCGCTACCAGGAGGTGGCACGGGAGCTGGTCGAGCGCGGCGCGGCCTACTACTGCTACTGCTCAGAAGAGCGGCTGGCCTCCTTGCGGGAGGAGCAGAAGGCGAAGGGGCAGCCGCCCGGCTATGATCGCCGCTGCCGCAATCTGACGGAAGAGGAGCGCGCGGAGCTGGTAGCTGCCTGTGAGACGGAGGGGCGCACGCCTGTCGTTCGCTTCGCCGTACCAGAGGGCGGCACAACCACAGTCTACGATGCGATACGGGGCGAGTGGACGGTCGAGAACAGTACCCTGGAGGACATGATCCTTCTCAAGAGTGATGGCCTTCCCACCTACCACCTGGGCCATCTCGTGGATGACCACGATATGCGCATCACGCATGTGATGCGTGGCGTGGAGTATGTGCCGACGGCACCACTGCACGTCTTGATGCATGAGGCGCTTGGCTGGGAGACGCCGATCTACGTCCACCTGCCGCTGATCCTTGACCCCAGCGGGCAGGGCAAGATGTCGAAG
Source organism: Chloroflexota bacterium (assembly GCA_030863245.1). Lineage (GTDB taxonomy): Bacteria > Chloroflexota > Anaerolineae > Ardenticatenales > Ardenticatenaceae > JALZCF01. The sequence continues at coordinate 10,956 of JALZCF010000720.1, read as the reverse complement.
CGCAAGCAGAACCCGGATGGTACCGAAACCGAGAACATGACGATGGTTCATGAGTTCCGGGAGGCAGGTTACCTACCTCAGGCCATGGTCAACTACCTCGCGCTGCTCGGCTGGTCGGTTGCGCCTGACCGCGACATCGCGACCATTGAAGAGATCATCCAGAAGTTCGACATTCACGATATCAAGAAGAGTCCAGCCGCCTTCAACTACGAGAAGCTGGAGTACATGAACGGCTGGTACATTCGCCAGCTGCCCGTCAAGGTCCTGGCCGCAAAGATCACCCCCTTCTTAGAAGAGGCAGGACTACCCATTGATGAGGAGAAGATTCTTGAGGTGCTTCCGCTGGTGCAGGAACGCATGAAGTTCCTCAGCGAAGCGCCGGAACTGCTCGACTTCTTCCTTGCGGATGCGCCCCTGCCTGATTTGGAGGAGCTGCCGGGCAAAAAGATGGATGTCGCGGATACCGTAGCTGCCTTGCAGGGTGCGTATGACGCGCTTGCCAATGTAGAGTGGACGATGGAAGCCATTGAGGAGGCGCTGCGTGCGAAGGCGGAGGCGCTCGGGCTCAAAGCAGGACAACTCTTCCAGCCCCTGCGCGTCGCTATCACCGGCCGTAAGTTCTCCCCAGGCATCTTCGAGACCATCTACCACATCGGACAGGGGCGAGTGCTGGAGCGCATCGAGCGGGCCGTCGGCCTGCTGAAGGAAAGTCAGGCAGCTGCGTGACGATTCCATCCCCCATTGCTGATATTGCCCCGGACGGCAATCCTACCCCGCGTCAGAGACGCAGAGGAGAAGTACTCCGTTCTACGGATTCAAGTCGAAATCCTCTATTCTATCGCCTTCTATAGAAAATGCCATGACCTTCAATCCCGCCCAGCTTGAGCGGAGACTAACCGAGTATCGCAACGCTCCCCTGGCCGCTCTGCTGCCAGCATTCTACGTGCTGCCCCGCTACGACGGTCGCTCCATCGCGAACCTGCCTGCGACCATTGGAGCCCTGCTCGGCGTCGAGGTGGGCTGGGTGGAACCCCGATTGGATGATGAGCTATGGGTAGATCTGGCGGATGGGGTCGAGCGTGTGCTCTTCCTGTTGGTAGATGGCATTGGATGGCGCCGATTGTGGGAGATGGTGGCACAGAGGGACCGCGCCTTTCCCCAGCTACTTGAGGAGTGGGGAGCGCATGTGGCGCCTATTACCTCTGTCTCGCCTGCGACGACCAGCGTGGCGACGACAACCGTGTGGGGTAATGGCGCCGCGCCCGCCGAACATGGCATGCTAGGATTCTCCTTCCTGCTGATGGAGCAGGCTGCAGTGTGTAACCTGCTCTTTTGGAAGCCCCTTGGCCGCGAGTCGGGAGGGCACGGCGAGTTGGAGACATGGGGGCTTAAGCCCGAGACCTTCTTGCCAACTCCCTCTATCGCACAGGTGCTGGCACAGGGTGGGGTGGAAACGAGGGCACTTATGCCGGCACAGATCGCTAACAGCCCGCTCTCGCGTATGCAGATGCGCGGCGCTAAGGTGGAAGGGTATGGAAACGCAACGGATCTCTGGCTGATGATGCACCGGTGGTTGGAGGAGACCGCGGGGCAGCGCGGCTACTGTTACGCCTATTACCCGGATTTCGATGTCTTCAGCCACCGCGACGGTCCGAACCATCGTTCCTGGGAGGCACTCTGGCACGCGTTCCGCTTCCATCTCTCGAGTTTTCTGGATACCCTTCCCACTGAGGCACGCCGCAAGACGATCCTCCTCATCTCCGCCGATCACGGCCATGTGTATTCTCCCCTCGCGCGCCGCGTGTTGCCCCGCTCCCACCCCGAGCTGACGCGCCACTTCATGCTGATGCCCGGCGGCGAGCCACGCCACAGTTATCTCTACGTCCGCCCCGACCACCATGATGCGATCCGTAATTACCACCAGCAGCACCTTGCCGAGGACTTCCACCTGCTCGACGCAGCGGAGGCACTTCACGCAGGACTCTATGGCCCTCCCGACCGCCTCCACCCCGACGCGGAGCGCCGCCTCGGCGACTTTGCGATGCTTTCCAAGGGTGGCGCAATGTTCTGGATCCTGAGCCCGGACAAGATGTATTTCGGCATGCATGGCTCGTTGGAGCCGGAGGAGATGGTTGTGCCATTCATCGCGCTGCGATTAGACAAGACGTGAGGCCGTTCGAGCAACAAAAAGGCCCGTCCAGAGTAGACGGGCCTTGACGTATCAAGTCATCATCGACCTAACTCTAGGTTGTCTGAGGCAAGCCATCCCATTGTCTCTACTGTATTCCTAGAGACGTAGGTATCGGTGACCAACTCGCCAGTCTTCCCATCAAACACGAAGAATCGAGCCGTCACCTCTGCACTCGGGTCGGGTTTTGCAACCGTTCCCTCCGGAATCGCGCTGGGTGGTACCCAAAGTGTAATGGCCCAGACCGGATGGTCCGGCGCGAGCGTGACTTTCTCGAACAACACCGGGAAATGCTTCTTTGCACGGCTGACCCGTAACAAGCGGACTAGCGCAGTTTTGGTATCCCCCTTTGGCTCCAGCCTGTGGGCTAACTCGAGGGCACCCTCGGCCGAAGTGACTGGGGTGGCCGAGGCGACTGTGGTAGGCGGGGTGGCTGGGAGGGTCGAGGCGACAGAGGTGGTCGAGGTGGATGGGTTAGCCCTTGGGGCGGAGCGGACGGGTGGGGGACTGTCAACCGCGTAGATCGTCATCCAGCGGTATCCCATGTTGTACGCTTGCCTGTACGAGGGCACGCGGATGTCGATGTGTGGAAGGCCGTACAACATGTCGTATCGCCCTGTATCATCGCAACGGAGGACGCCGAACCCCGGCACCTCCATGTAACGACCGCGCCACCAGTAGGGACAGGCCATCCCGGCTCCGTAGGGATTCCCGCCCCAACGGAGCCTGCTGCAGGGATAGAGTGGGTTGCGCGGATCGTCATCACAGGAGTAGGCCGTTGCAACGACCCGGATGGCTTTGCCTCCTGCACTCGACAACCGCGACAGCCCCAACCAAACGGTGGCCGCCAGCAACAGGGCGACCAGCAAAGTATGTAGTTTCACAAAGTTCTCCTTGGATTCCAACCAGCGCGTGCTGACAGTTCAGCACGCGGCAGGCTGCCCTCTTTGGAGACGCACAAGAATAGTGCGCCCGTTGATGATAGATTGCTTTCACGACTGGCGATCTATCCATCGAGCAGCACGAAACCAGCGGACGAAACTCAGTTGGTAAGATGCTGGCAGGCCGCTCGATAAATAATTTACTGCCTTGCCGTAAAACACAAGGGCGCATTCTATGAGTTTCTGAAAAAAAGTCCAATTCCTACGCACTTTGGCGTAGGGAAATTGTCAGAAACCTACGCAAATTGCAGGATTCCCACATCTGCCATTCCAAACAAAAGCAGCCCGATGAGTTACTCATCGGGCTGCTTTTCGGGCTGATGTTGTGGGGCTTACTTGCGAACCGGTACCACTCCATTGCTCACGCCACTCGCCGTCAGAACACGCAGGATCGCCTCCGGGTCATGACGCTCCAACCGTCGGGCTAGTTCGACCGGAGTCAAGGGCTGATTGTTACTGGCGAGGAAGATGCGCAGGATGGCCTGGGTGAGCGGCATACTCCGAGTGATGTAGTCCGGCTCCCACTGACCCTCCGCGAGAATTGCCTCGCGCAGATTATCCACACGGAAAACCTCTCCGGTCGCCGGATCAATGTAGTCCACCTCGTGGACCTCCTGCCCTTCAAATCTCCTCTGATACTCCTCGCTCAACTGATTCCGGATCACGCTCTCCATACTGATATTGTTACGCTCAAACCAATCCCAATCGATGTGGAAGGGGGTATCGATGGTCGGTCGTAACAGTCTGAACTTCATCCGTTTCTCCTTGCTACTCGAGCCGCTGTAGGTACCAACGTGGTTCCTCCTCCGTCCCCATGTTCTTGAAGCGTTCGTCTTGTGACAGAGCATAATCGAGGGAGAAGGCCTTGATTGCCTCTGGGCTCTTCTCCTCAAGGGGTATTTCCTTGAGCAATTCTTGTGTGGGTAACGGCTCCCCCGTAATATCGATCATCGCGTCGGCGATGTTCCTGTGCCCTTCATGGAAGTCTACTAACATCAAGCGCGGTAGCCAACGGTCGCCAAGCTGTACAAAATTGTTGCTTGCCTCGAGTGCTGCCTCGACCTCTTCTGAGGCATAGTCCCCAAAACGAGCAAACAACTCTTCCAGACGCATCGGCGGCTCCTCCACCACATCGATGAGCTCTGCCGTGTCATTGGACAACTCAGCTGCGAACTCATGTGTCTCGTTCAACGCGTCGAACTGTACCTTGATGACTCGGAAGGGGCCGTATCGCTCGTTCTGCCCCTCACGGATCCCTACCACCTCCCCGACCTCATCATTCAGCACGGGGAAGACAACCCGGTCGCCGACCTTGTACGTGGCGGTCGGGTTGTAGCTACCATTACTGACCTGCAGACTCTCGGCAAGAGCGCTGTGCTCTTTCTTCATCAGATGGCGCGCCACCGCTTCGGTTCGAAGCGGCTGGTTCTGCTGTAAAAAGTACTCCTGTAACTTGGTCTCCTCGTCTTCCGTGACCGTGAACTCGTCGCGCCAGAATTCCTCTGTCTCTATGGTTCTTGGCATTCGTCGTTATCCTCGTAGATACGAATGGGTACTATCTTAGTATTCCCTCTTACCCATAATATTATACTAGTTGAAAATGCGCTTCACAAACCCTCTCGTGGCAAGCCTCCTCGTGGTGCCTCGCGGAAAAACAGAGATGCCCCTGATCAGCCAGGGGCATCTCTCATCACATGTGAGGTGTTTAACCGACCTCATCCGGCGAGTCGCCGATCTCACGGAGCTCTTCTCTGCCCTCTTCAAGCAATGCCTCGGCCTCATCAGACATCTCCGTGCCTTCCTCCTGCATCCGCTCCACGGTTCTGTCTACCTTGTCACCGATGTAGTGGGGCTGGTTCTTTTTTTGCTCTCGTGGCCGAGCATCGGTCGCCCTCGGAAATTCGGCTCCCTCTTCGGCGATGCCTTCGTCACCCAGTCCATACTCCTGGTCGGTCAGGTCGGCACCCTCTTGCGTCTCCTCGTGCCACTTGCGTTCGAGGTCATCGCCGGGCTCGTGGATAGCGCCCTCGTCCAACATGTCGCTCTCCGCCGCGGACTCGTCCAGCGTCGCGTCCATCGCCTCTTCGAAGTCCTCTTCCATCTCTTGCTCTTTGACGCGCATCGCGACTTCTGTCGCCTGCTCCTCTGCCTCCTCGGCTCGTACCTCGGTCGTCGCTGTCGCGTCGCGCGCCGTGCTATCCACCTCCTCGCTCATACGGGCACTGCGGGCCTGGATCTGGTCGATGACCTTGTTCAACTCACTGTTCAAGGAGCGCAACGCTTGGCTCAAACTAGACTGAAGGTCGCCAGCTCCCTCTCGCCCCGTCAATGCCCGCGTGACACGCTTGGCCTGCTCGCCCACCGCTCTCACTTCCTCTTTCCGGCGAGTCTGCTCGTAGGTTTCCTGGATCTCCTCGCCGATATCCTTTAGGGAATCGGTGATCTCATTCCCAAGACGGCGTAGCTCCTCGCTATCAGCGACGGCACGAACCGCACGCATCAGTTGGTTACCAAACTCTTTGAACTCCTCGCCGAGTTTGCCCGTCTGCCTCCCCTCCTCCGCCTCGCCAACTCGCTCGATCTGCACCTCCGGTCCCTGTTCTTCGTCATAGTTGGTCATGGTTCAATCTCCTTTTCCTGAACGGTTCCATATCGCATCTACAAGATACCATACGCACATCCCCTAACAACGGTTTCATTACACTATTCCTAGCATAGATCGCGCCAAGCTCGAATAGTAGGAAGCGCCCTCCGAGACGTGTCGTTCCGCTCCTCGCTCCCCGGATCAGGTGCGCGCCTCCAACCGTTTCCGCACCTCCTCCTCCAACAGCGCCCGTTGCGCCTCCGCATCCGGGGCGATGCCGTCGAGCATGGCGGCGTGGATGGTGTCGAGGATTTCCTGGTAAGCGGGGCCAGGTGGCAGGCCGCTCTCGCGGAGGGTCTCGCCCGTGATTGAGAGGGAGCGGTGGCGCAGGTCGTCGAGGAAGTGACGGAGGCGGCGCCGCAGCACCTCGTCGTCGGTGAGGATGGCGAGCAGTTCAAGGGCCAGTGGGTCCTGCCTTTGCAGTTGGGCGTAGAGGGCGCTATTGGACAGATTGGAGGCGGTCAGCGCCTCGCGATGGGCGCGAATGGCGTGGATCGTGTGGAGACGCTTCTGCCACTCCTTTGGCACTCCTAGCTGCGCGCTGATCCGGTCTATCCGCTCCGGACCGGCGGTCGGGTTCCAGATGAGTGCGGTGATAAAGGGCAGCGGCTCCTCGTAGCCCGCCACAAGCAGGCGGCGGAACCGCTCAGCGTCGCTCTCGTCCCATCGTACATCTGGCATCAAGCGAGACAGGATCCCCAACTCGTCCAGTCGTGCAAGGATACGCTCTGGATGCTTCTCCATCATGATGAGAAACAGTTCGTGGCGGAGGCGATCCGGGCTTACCTCCTCCAAGAGGTCGAGCGAGGCCAGCAACAACTCCTTGGTGCGCGCTTCCAGCTCGAAGCCAAAGCGCTGCTCAAAACGGATCGCCCGGAGGATACGCGTGGGATCTTCCACGAAGGAGAGGTTGTGGAGCACGCGGATGATACCTCGCTTTAGATCCTCCAGCCCCCCATAGAAATCGAGTAACTGTCCCTCGTGCTCAGGATCGAGCGAGAGGGCCAACGTGTTAATCGTGAAATCGCGGCGGTGAAGATCCTGCTTGATTGAGGCGTGCTCAACCTGTGGCAGGGCAGTGGGCCGTTCGTAGAACTCGGTGCGGGCGGTGATGAGGTCGATGTGCTCCGGCAGCTCCTCTGCTTCCAGCAGCGCATCCTTCGGTGGAAAGTTGGGCTCGCGCAGGATCCACTTTGCCGTGCCGAAGCGTTCGTGCGTGACAACGCGCCCTCCCAACTGCTTCGCCAGTTGCCGCGCGACGGGGATGGCGTTTCCCTCGATGACGATGTCCAGGTCCCGGATGAGGCTATCCAGTAGTAGGTCGCGTACGATGCCGCCGACGAGGTAGGGATGATGATCCTGCTCGTGCGCCTCCCGCGCGATGCGTCTCACTACCCTAAGGGTCGGCGCGGGCAGTGCAGCCGCAAGCTTCTCTATCATCTCCTGCGCTCGCGTGTCAGCCTGGACCCTCCCCATGCGCTTGAGCAGATCCGTCCGTGTGATGATGCCCACAATCTCGCGGCTATCCATCGATACAACCGGCACCTGACCGATGTTTGACTCCGTCATCACCCGCTGCACGCGGGCGATAGAGTCCTCCGGTGTGACGACAATATTTCCCTTGTGCATGAACTCGCTCACGGGTGCACCACCTAGATCATGCTGGAGCGCACGATCCACGTCCCTGCGTGTGAGTACACCCGCTACCTCGCCCCCCTCATCTAGGACCGGAAAGCCCTCATGCCCCCAGCGCTGCATCGCCTCAAATGCATCTCGAATCTTCGTATTACTTTGGAAAGTGCGGATCTTGCCGGTGCTCATCAAATCACGGACTCGAGTAGCCGGCTGGACGTACTTTGGCAGGAGCGCTTTGAGTCTTGCCACGACCTCCTCGAGTGGCTCATCCTCCACAAAGGCGGCCGCGGCACGGGCATGCCCGCCCCCCCCAAACTCACTCATCAGGTGACTCATCTCGATCTCTTCGGTGGTCGAGCGCGCAACGAGCTGAACGTGCCCGCCCATCTCGGCCACCAGCACCATCGCCGCGGGGTCGTACAGCTCCCGAAGGTTGTGCGCCAGCGAGGAGACATCATCGACGTAGCGCTCGACTGACGCGGAGGCAATGACGACGAGGAAGCCATTGATGTCGAGGCACTCCGTCCCTTCCAGGAGCTTGCGGTAGAGGTCCCGCTGCCGCTCGTTCAGAGGATGGTCGAGGAACGTGCGGAGCGTATCGAGGTTGGCATCCTGTTCCATTAGCCACGCCGCTGCCCGTACATCGCGCGGCGTCGTTCCAGCATAGACGAGCGAGCCGGTATCCTCGTGGATGCCGAGCAGCAATAGCGTTGCTTCGACCCACGATATCGGCACCCCCTGATCGGCAATGCGCTCCACAAAGATCGTCGTACAGCTTCCTGTATGCTCCACCTCGACATGCCACCCCTCCGGCGTCTCCTCATGCAGCTCGTGATGGTCCACCACACAGATCTCCGGTATCGCTTGCGTATCGAACCCTTTCAGCGCCGGAATGCTCTGCGTGTCTACCAGCATTGCCCGCTTGATCTCTGTGTTAGGAGGCAGATCCTCATCGTGTACGAAGGGTAACACATCCCAGTGGAGCGTCAGGAAGTTACGCACGTTCTGGTTCACGTAACGCCCCAGCACGGGTGTCCATTCTGGATGTAACTTCCACGCCCCCAGTTGGGAGGCTACCGCGTCGAAATCGGTGTGGTCGTGGGAGAGGATGACGTTCATGAGATGTAGGATAGCATGGGACATGTGATTGCTGAAGAGGGAATGGGGTGGAGTCCATCCGTAGGGGTGGAGCTGTAGGAGCTGTGGAAGCTGTGGAAGCTGTGGGAGCTGTGGGAGCTGTGGGAGCTCGAGTGTATTTCGGCTCTTGTCATTGCTAACTATTAGTAGTGTGAAAATTGATTCTGCCGAGCAAAGGAATATCATTCCCGCTACGTGCCGAACGTAGGAATGAATATTGCGACCCTCACAAACTGGCTGCCATCAATTGGTGGTTGAATCGATAGTGGTAATTGATAGATAATTGATAGAAGGATTGATATGACGAGGTTGAAAACGAAGCTGCTCCATCTGGAGCAGTGGAAGCGGAATCTGTATGTTCTTTTCATGGCGCAGCTCCTCTCGGTTGCGGGCTTCGCCGTCATCTTCCCCTTTCTCCCGCTCTATGTTGAGGAACTGGGGGTACGGACGATCGGATCGGTCGAGTTCTGGACGGGCATGGTCTTCAGCGCGCAGGCCGTGACAATGGGCATCATGGCTCCCATCTGGGGTACGCTTGCCGACCGGTTGGGACGGAAGCTTATGGTAGAGCGTGCGCTCTTCGGGGGCGCCATCGTGCTGACGCTGATGGGCATTGCCCGTAGCGCGGAGGAGCTGACGCTGTTGCGGGCGATCCAGGGCGCGATTACCGGCGTGGTAACGGCTGCCAATGCCCTCGTCGCGGCGAGCGCGCCGCGGGAGCGAGCGGGTTGGGCACTCGGATTGATGCAGACGAGTGTGTGGGCCGGCGTGGCGGTTGGGCCGCTCATCGGCGGCGTGCTGGCCGATGCCTTCGGTTTCCATGCAACATTCTATCTAACAGGCCTTCTGCTCCTGCTCTCTGGTGTGACCGTCCACCAGTGGGTCGTTGAGGAGCGCGAGAGCCTCGAGGAAGAAGCCGCTGGAGGTTCTCGCTCCTTTGTGGAAGCATGGAAGCGCACTCTGACAGTGGAGGGGATGTCTGCACTCTATGGTGTCAAGTTCACCGTGCGCCTCGCCGCGTCGGTGATGCTTCCCGTCGCGCCGCTGCTCGTTGCTGCCTTAATGGTAGATAGTGGCCGGGTGGCGACGGTGGCAGGCATCTTCACCGCTGCCACGGCCGCCGCGAGCACCTTGAGCGCCGTCAAATTCGGCTCGCTAGGGGACCGCATCGGGTATCGATCGGTGCTCATCGTGGGCTGCGTGGCGTCCGGACTGACCTATCTGCTCTTCCTGTGGGTGGGCCAGATCTGGCAGCTGATCGCCCTGGCGATCCTCGTCGGCGTTGCCAATGGAGCGGTCATCCCAAGCATCGGCGCGTTGCTAGCCAACGCCTCACCGAAGGGAGGTCAGGGTACCGTCTACGGCATCGACGCGAGCGTCAATTCGGGCGCTCGCATGGTTGCCCCCCTCATCGGCACCGCCGTCGCTTCCTGGATTAGCCTCCAGGCCAGCTTCGCCGTCGCTGGTCTCATCTTCCTGCTAGCCGCCGCCATGTCTATCAGCTGGGTGCCTCAGAGAGCAACCCTCCAACAGGCCCAGCGTGCCCTGAGTACAGGTGATTAGTGGAAGAGCGACCAGCAGAGACGTAACATTCCACCCTTTACAAGACACTAGCAAAGAGTGTACAGTAGTAGTGGAAGCTGCAATGCGGGAAGAACACGGCAACGGCAGTGGGTGAAATCGTAGTACGTTCCACCATCCCTCATTAGCAGTTCACTCACCACGCAACATGCAACATGCAACACGATCAAAGGAGCCACACATGGCACTCATCATCCGACATTTCGATAACCCTTACACGGCAAACGATGCGGTGGAGACCCTGCTCGAGGCGGGGATTCCGGAGGGAAAGATTGGATTCCTAACGAAAGAGGGAGTCCAGGGTCACTTTCAAGCGCCTCCCGGCATCGATCCCAACGACATGGGCACGGGGGAGGGCACGATGCTCGGCACGCTAGCGGGCATGGTGGCTGCCGTGGCCGCGATGGCAACGCCCTTTGGGCCGATTGTCGCGGCCGGGCCGCTCTTTGGGACCCTGCTGGGAGCTATTGCGGGGGGCGCGACGGGGGGTATCGTTGCCAAATTGGTAGACTTTGGCATCGACAGGGATCTGGCGCGCACGCTCGCGGCGACGCTGGAAGATGACCAGGCGGTCCTTCTCTCGGTGGAAGTGCCCGATCGCCGGGAGGCGGAGGTGCGCGACCTACTCGCGCAAACGGAGGAGCTGCATGAGGACGAAGTACGCTACTTCCGGACCTACCATGAGGAGCACCAGGATGTGGCGTACGAGGAATTTCGCGACGCCTACCATTTCGGCTACCGCGCCGCCGCCCAGTGGCCGCGCCCCTTCGAGGAAGCGGAACGGGACCTGCGTGCTGCCTATCCGGGCGACTACGATCGGGATAGAGAGG
>JALZCF010000719.1 GCA_030863245.1 Chloroflexota bacterium | reverse complement strand
ACTGCCTGCTCGAAAAGGTGGCTAATGCAATCCACACTGTCCCAGATCACTGCCTTTCTCTGTCCGTTACTCTTAAAAGAATCAGCGGCATGGAGGCCATATAGGGCGCCGCGCAGATGCTCGACGTGGACAATATCGGTTTGAGGGCGTAGAGCGTCGATGTGCTGCAGGAGTTTAGGATGCAAGCAGTATGCAGCCTGCAACGGTTTCTTCGTCGGCAGTGCGCGCAGGCAATTCCAGAGCGAGCGCGCGCGCGGAAGGTGGACGGCGACAACGCGCTCACAGTCATTTTCCAATTCCTCAACATCCTGCCGCTCCTGCTCCGTCGTCCACAGGGTGGCCACGGTAACATGATGCCCTCCACGTGACAGTTGTCTTATTAGCTGGTAGGGCCGGACACGGATGAGCGAAGGGGGATAGGGAACAACGAACAGGATGCGCATATCAAATCATCTATAAAACACGGGCTGCTCGCTGGGTACAGCAGCTTGGCAGCCGAGGGCCTGCTCGTACACCTTGTCCCACGCCCCATACACTTTTCGCCAGTCATACCGGCTGGCGAGGGTGGAGCGGCCACTGTATGCCAGACGGATTGCCAATTCCGGCTCGCGCAACACTCGTACGACAGCACGCGCAAACGCTTCCGAGGTATCAGCCAACAGAATGTTCTCTCCATCTCGTGTGCAAATGCCCTCTGCCCCCACTTCCGTGCTGACCACCGGCAATCCCCAGGACCATGCATCCAGGATTTTCACCCGCATCCCGCCCCCCGCATGGAGTGGTACGATAAAGACGGCACTCTCGCTCAGGTATGATGTCGCATCATCAACGTAACCTGTGACTTCTATGGGAGAATGGGAGCCGCTCATCTCTACAAGACCATTCGGTGGGTTTTTGCCAATGATCGTCAGACGCGTGTGGGGCACCTGTGCAGCGATGTGCGGCCATACCTCTTGGGCAAACCAGAGGATCCCTTCGGCGTTAGGGGGCCAGTGAAGTCCCCCTAGAAAAGTGATACGGTGGGCGTCAGGTTGGCGCTGAATAACTTGCTGCTCGTCCGGATCCGTGCAGATAGGAATCACGGACGAACCTCGACCATCGAGCATCGACTGCCGCCTATTCGTCGAGGTCGTAAGCGGAGCGTTAATTGCTTGCGCCTCAAGGGCTGCCCGATCCTCCTCGGTGACCCACACGACGTGGTCGAACTTTCGGCAGATCTGCTTCTCGTAACGCGCCAGCTTGCGTCCTTCTAGAGCTAGCAAAGCCCTCTTAATCGGGTTCGTTTCGCGCTGCGCTAGTCGTGCCGGAATCTGAAACACCGCGTTGTGCTGATCGAGGATCATGGCTGGTGATCGTCCGTTCATCGCTCTCTGTCGTGCTAGCAGTGCGTACGGCGCCATCCAGAGCTGGTCGGCGTGGATGACATCAAAAGGCAGATCGTAGCGAGCGAGCTTGCGTACCCGCGCCGCCATCTCTGGCACCCAGTCTCGCGCTATGAGGAAGGGAGTTCCGGTTGCTAAGCTACGAATCAGATGCCAGCCATCCCGGAAGCGGGAGCGTTCCATTGGCACGGTGTACACCGCACTGCAGAACGTTCGCAGATGTTCGACGGCTTCTGCTGGATCACCCAGACGGATGAAGGAGAGAAGGGTCACCCGATGGTGCTGGCATAGGTAACGTAGGGTGTAATAGGCACGAATCTTAGGACCCGCGTCCACTGGAAAAGGCAGAACCTGGGTCAAGAAAAGAATATGCATATCACCTTTTCATTTTGTCATTATCCATACGGCTAGATCTTCATCTGCATATCATCGGAGCTCTCTAAATTTGTGCCCACAAACCGTTTCGCGTACTTGCTCTACCTGAGCCATCATGCGGTACTTGCTCGCCCCTCCAGTAAGATGATCCTATACAGAACACACCGCTTACGCATCGCTGAGATCAACATTTTCGTCAGATAGACATGACTATTCTTATCTCGATGGTATATGCAGGCTCTCCTATTACTATCCAGAAGATCCATTGACTAAATCTCCAATGATTTCTAGGATAAAGAGAGAGGTTACATCAAGGTAATATAGGCGGATCCGCCCACTTTCAGAGGCCCTGTGAAATCCGGATACTTACGACACTGGAGCTGGCGGAGTTGGAAGTGCCCTCACTTATGGCTTTCAGCCAGGTTTAAGTTCAACATAAAAGGGAGGTAAAAGGATGCGGAAAGCTCTCGCAGTACCCTTGCTCGTATCATTTATGATAACCACCTTTGCGGTGGTATTGGCCGGCCCCTCCTATGAGGAGTGGGCAGACCGCAATGGCAACGGCGTGATTGACAAAGAGGATAAGCGGATCGCGCTCGATTACTACAACACGAGTATGGGCGCAACAGAGCACACACCAACACCCGAACCGACCAACACATCCGAACCGACCGCCACGGTAGAGCCAACAGTGGAGCTAACTAGCACACCCGAACCAACCAACACATCCGAACCAACCGCCACGGCAGAGCCAACAGTGGAGCCAACTAGCACAACGCAGCCCACGAACACGCCTGAACCTAGCGGTTCGCTCTCACTCTGCGAAGAGCACAACCCTACACTATGGCACGCGCTAATCAGTGAGGACGATAGTTGCCACTACGATCACGAACACAAGGATGACCCGAACCGCGTCAACGATGTGTTTGGCGAGCCGGGCGCGTGGTTTGGTAGTCCCGGCCAGTCCATTTCCTACCCATGGCAGACCTATAAGGTGATGGCTGATGGCACCGTGCATCTAGAGAACGATGCCAAGCATGAGGTCTACGGCTGGCAGGTCAGGAAAGATATGCCGTGCAAGGGTATCGCCCACTCGATTGCCTGTGTGACCGATTTCCGCACGACCTACCACATGAACAGTGCTTCGGCAGGCGCGGTGGTGCGCTTCCATTCCTTCTCGATGGAGGCAAGGGCGTGCCTGCTCTCCGACCAAACAAAGTGCGGTACGATTCGTTCTGGCGGCTGGATGGACTTCGGGCATCTTGAGGTAGACAAAGTGTATGTGCCGCTAGCAGGCGACCCGGCCACGCTCCAATGGTTCGAGCGACAGCATAACTCCAATAGAGGCGGATACGTCACATGGTACGGCAGGCATCCCTTTGGCGAGTTCTCTGCCCTTACCGCTGATTCATGGGGCAAGACAGACCCCAACGATCCCCACGCGCTACACCTCGATTGTCCCGATTACCAGTGCGCTGCCAACGGCTCGACCATGTTTGCCGACAATCTCTCCTTCAACATCTGGCTCTCGGATCCTGATGGCGATGGGCTTATCAATTTCGACGGTTATGCAGATCGTTACGGCAATATAGTGGAGGGTTGTACAGAAGCGGGAGTGGATTGTGTGCCAATTCAACTAGAGAACTGGCCACAAGGCTTTATCCTCTACCGTGACGACGCACATGGAATGGGAATGCGCGAATATGACACCTCGCCGGAAGGTGAATGGTGGATAGAATATCCTAACTAACCATGCTAGCTAATACCCTAGAGCAGAATGCCTCGTCATGAGAGGTGATCAATATCCCTAGAAAGAACCTACTGCGGGGGTAAAGCGACTTATAGATGTTGATCATCTCTACCAAGAAGTCAGCTTTCCTTCAAGGCGCGCTCATCATTCGCCTGTCATTACCTTTTCTCTCAAAATCGTGGTAACGCTGCAACGAGACGCATGTAGTGGCCAACTAGGATGAGATGCTGATGGCGGCGGGATGGATCTTTCAGCAGTACGAGAG
>JALZCF010000452.1 GCA_030863245.1 Chloroflexota bacterium | reverse complement strand
CTCACGAACACTAAAGTGTTTACTACGAACCGTTGCGGCGTGTTTGTGAGGCTTTATACCACACCTGGTATTACTCCGTTGTCAGCGCGTACTCGCGTGCGTGTGTCTCCAACTCCTCCAGAGTAGTGTTGGTAACGGCTAAGAAGAGCGTGGCACTATCCGTCGCATTCTCGATCTGAGCAGCGAGTTGGGCGGCGATTTGGCCTGGAGCCTCGCGGCCTCTAGTCGAGATGAGGTAGTCGAGAAGCAGGTTCATCGCCATCCAGTGGCGTTGCTGTTCCTCTGATGAAGCATCAGGATCGGGATACGCGGTGGGGTCTAGTGGAAAATGCCACTCGCCTGCTAAGGACGCACGCCAGGCGTTGCGAAGCCCCTTACGCTCTTCTTCATCCAGGGCCCACCAACGGGCTTCCGCCCACTGTAACTGCCGTTGCAGAGTCACGTACTGCTCTGCGTCCTCCTCCGCCAGCGTTACGGGCCGCTGAACCGGCACTATCTTGAGGATGAGGTTATCTGTGAGCTGGAGGCGGTAGTAGGCAGCGGAAGAGAGGGGCTCGTTGGTGACGACGTAGCTCAACCGCGGGGAGTTGACGAGAAGCGTGCGGCGGCTGGGGGTTTTCTGTACCGCCGGGCCGAATTCTTGACGCTTGACGATGAGCGTGATCGGGCGGCGCTCTAACCACTCATCCGGCCAGCTCGCCGCGAGATGGTGGTAGAGCGCTTCCGGATCGAAACGCCACTCTGCCCCTTTGGAGAGGGCGGTCAGCTCACTAGCTTCTCCGCGCAGCACGAAGTGCTCTGTTTCCACAGTGCGTACCTCACTCGTCTCGACTGGCAAGGCTGTGCGCCGCCACGTACCGTCGACGAGACGGTACGCGCGTCGCTCCACTACCTTGGATAGCGAGGCGCTGCTTTCCTCTGGGCGCGGCCATGCTACGACCACCGTTGCTACCGTACCTTCCTCATTCATGCTTACGCTTCGTAACGTAGGTGCACCAGGAATGTGTTGCGGACGACTCATATGATAGAGATAGGCATTCTTCCAGGCCGGGGGAGCATCGGGGTCAAGTAGCGATCGGGCCTGCTCCCACTCTCCGACCGCCATGATGCGTGCTTCGGCCTCCAGAACCCCCGTAAGGTCTCCGCGCAGCGCCTGCTCCTGCTGGCGCATCTGCCACCACATCGCGCCGGCAACGACGCCGACAAGGAGCAGTAGGAGGATGAGCCAGCGCAACAGTTGGTTCCGGCTAGGTGACCGCCGTCCTACGGATGAGGCAGGCGGCGCCTGTTCATTGTCCTCTAAGACTTCCCATTCAAGCATGCGCTGTGTAGGTTACGTACCACAATAGGGGCAGATGTTCCAATCCAGCTTCATGAGTCGATCGCAGTTTGTGCACCGATTCTTTAGGCGTGTCGAGCAGTTGGGACAGAGCAGGAAGTCCTCCTCTACTGGTTCGTGACAGGCCGGACAGACGTACCGCTCCTCGATCTCTTGGAGCAGCGCCTCCTCCTCCAATGAGCGCTCGTACTGCTCCGCAAGCGTCTCTCGGGGACGCAAGAGTAGATAGAGCAGCACTCCTGCGAAAGGAATCAGCAGAGCGAGTAGAAGTGCGAGGATCACGGCAAAAATATCGCGCGTTCGGGCGCGGATGTCCCGGAATACCCAGATCACGGTGCTAAACCAAAGCGCGAGCGTAAAGGCAGCACCCGCGAAAATCAGCGCCTCCAGGATTCTTCCAAGTTGTTCTGTGATCGCTTCCATCCGATAGAAACTATCCTTCTTCGTTTTATACTTCTCGTTTGCCGTCGCTACCCGACGGCAAACGAGAAGTATATCACCCGGGATGCGCGATGTCATATTCGGAGCTTTTGGTTTCTGCCTCTCAGTAGGTTATACTTGACATATCATTTAGAGATAGTAGTGCAGGCTACAGAAAGAAAAAGATAGCGCTAAAACGGAAGAACATGGAACAGAGGCATATCCGCAATTTTTCTATCATTGCACATGTGGATCATGGCAAGAGCACCCTAGCTGACCGGCTCTTGGTGCAGACGGGCACAATCGCTGAACGGGAAATGAAGGAGCAGGTGCTCGATGATATGGATCTGGAGCGCGAGAAGGGGGTCACGATCAAGGCAAGTGCTGTACGCTTACAGTATGTTGCGAAGGATGGTGAGACCTACGAGCTTAACCTTGTCGACACCCCCGGGCACGTAGACTTCACCTACGAGGTGGAGCGTGCACTCCAGGCCTGCGAGGGCGCCATCCTCGTAGTGGACGCGGCGCAGGGTGTGGAGGCGCAGACATTGGCGAACCTTTACCTTGCCGTGGAGCAGGATCTCGAGATCATCCCGGTCGTCAACAAGATTGACCTCCCAAGTGCCCAGCCGGACGCAGTCGCGGAGGAGATCGAGAATCTGGTGGGCTTGCCCGCTGAGGAGGTCATCCCCATCTCGGCCAAAACGGGCCTCAATACGGAGGATGTGCTGGAGGCGGTCATCCAGCGCGTACCACCTCCGCAGGGTGATCCGGATGCGCCGCTGCGTGCGCTTGTCTTCGACAGTCATTACGATCCCTACAAGGGCGTGATCGCCTACGTCCGTGTGGTGGATGGTAGCTTGAAAAAGCGGCAGGACATTCGGTTCATGCAGAGCGGTGCCGAGGTGGAGCCGCTGGAGATCGGCGCATTCATGCCGCGCATGGCACCAATGGCGGAGTTGACCGCGGGTGAGGTGGGTTACATCGCCACCGGACTCAAGGATGTGCGCGATGTGCGTGTCGGCGATACGGTAACGCTGGCGGCGAGCCCGGCCGAGAAGCCTCTACCCGGATATGAACCCGCCAAGCCGATGGTCTTCGCGGGCGTCTTCCCGGTGGATGCTGCTGACTATCCGGATCTGCGCGACGCACTGGAGAAGTTGCAGCTCAACGACGCCTCACTCACCTTCCAGCCAGAAAACTCGACGGCGCTGGGCTTTGGCTTCCGCATCGGGTTTCTCGGGCTCTTCCATATGGAGATCATCCAGGAACGGTTGGAGCGCGAGTACGACCTCGACCTGATCGTTACCGCACCTAGCGTTGCCTACCAGGTACGGCTGAGCGACGGTGAAGAAATCGAGGTGGACTCGCCAGCCGAACTGCCGGACCCATCCAAGATTGACGAGATTTTCGAACCGTGGATGAACATCTCGATCTGGACGCCCGACGAGTACATCGGGCCGATCATGGAGCTGGTCACCAAGCGGCGGGGCACCTTCAAGACGATGGAGTACCTGGATACGAGTCGCGTGCTCCTCACCTATGAGCTGCCGCTCTCCGAACTTATCATCGACTTCTACGACAAGCTAAAGAGCTACACGCGTGGCTACGCATCTCTCGATTACAGCTTTGCTGAGTACCGCCCTGGCAATCTCGTGAAAATGGATATTCTCGTCAACGGTGAGCCGTTGGACGCGCTCTCCACGATTGTCCATCGCGACTTCGCCTACCAGAAGGGCGACGCACTCACTCGGCGACTCAAAGAGGTTATCCCGCGCCAGCAATTCAAGGTGCCTATCCAGGCGGCTATCGGCAGCAAGATTCTGGCACGGCAAACCGTGAGCGCCCTGCGCAAGGACGTGCTGGCGAAGTGCTACGGCGGCGACGTGACCCGAAAGAGGAAACTCCTCGAGGCTCAAAAACGTGGCAAGGCCAGAATGAAGCAGTTCGGAAACGTAGAGGTGCCGCAAGAAGCCTTCCTGGCTGTTCTCAAGCTCGAAGAAGAGTAAGAACGTTAAGGTTTGGCCTGGTTTAGGCGGCGGATATCGCGTCCGCCGCCTTTTTGTTGGATAGTGCAACATCAACAAAAAGGCGGCATGAACGGGAACATTCGCGAGTGGAACAGCGTTTGATAGGTGAAAGGTTCTGAACATAGAGAGGGTTACGTCTCAGGTGCCCGGCACTTTGTCGAGAGATAACGGCCCGAGCGTGCGCTCAATTGAAGTGCCGGGCACCTCACGGACCGAGTCGTTACGAAGAGAGGAAAGAGAAGAGTGAAGATGAAAAAGCACCTAGTGTTCCTGAGCGCGTTGTTGCTCCTGCTCCTTGCTGTGACTGGATGCGGTGGTGCTACCATCCCTGTGAGTGGGACTGAGGCCGGGTTGGTGGAAGAGGTTGCGCCCGAAACGGCGACGCCAAAGGAGACTGATATGGACGATAAGGGCACTGCGAGTCTTGGCAATCTGGCGGGACCGACTGCTGAGATCGCAGAGAGGGCGCTAGCATACCTTTCCAACGAGACGAGTTTGCAGGCATCCGAGTTTTCCTTGCAACGCGCAGAGGCTGTAACATGGCGCGATTCTAGCCTGGGTTGCCCACAGCCAGACATGATGTACGCGCAGGTGTTAACGCCTGGCTATCAGGTAGTCTTTGAAGGCAACGGCGAGAGCTTCTACGTCCATACGAACGAGGATGCAAGTACTCTTGTGCTCTGTGACAATCCGGAGGAACCGCTGCCTCAGGAATAATCCTCTTCAGTCGCCATGGAACAAAAGCGCCCCTGCCAGTGAGGCTAGGGGCGCTTCACATTTTACCTGCTACTCTACTGGACATTCGTCCACGGCGGGCGGTTGCGTCTCTACGATGACTTCGCTGAAACCGGCGATGCTCATAAGTTCGGCCACCACGACTTGTGCCTCTTCATTCGCCTCTTCCAGTATGCCAAATTCACAAGCTTTCAAAACGATCTGTCGCAATCCTTCTCGCTCGGCCTGAGTCTGTAGATCTTCTGCTTCCGGTCCCAGGTTGAGAAAACCCCGATCAAGGTCATACACGTAGGATCGATTCACGTCAACCTGGCTACCAAGTAGCCGGGGCGGCGGAAGGGTAAGTCGCAGAGTGTCGCTCACAACCTCGATATCCTCTCTCTCGATTTCACTCAAGTCCACCCCGGCCCGCACCTCACCGACCGCGATGTACAGGAGTCGCGTTTCGGTGACTTCAAAGCCGAGAAGGGTGCCTACCTGACGGGCCGGAATGATTGCTTCCGCGATGTATTCTGTCGTAGTCAACTCGCTCGCACCCCGTACCTGCTGCAGGACAACGGAGCGTACATCTACCTCCGGCGTCGGTACGGGAGGATTCAAGACTGTATCCAACCCCTCAAAAAAGCGATCGCCTGCCCACCAGACGCCGAACATCCCCACCAGCGCCAGCAGAATAACCCCACCCGTTACCATTAACAGGAAGTTTCCCAGCACCGACCAGCAACCATTGCCACGTCGCTGCTCCGGGTAATCAAAGCCCATCCCTTCCTCCTAAATATCACGCCGCCCCCGCGTCACCATCGGCAAGTCCACCACCGTCCCTTTGACACCATCAACCTGGACCTCAAGGCCCTCGCCACCTGCCTTGGTTCGTATATACGCAAGCGCGAACGGCCCTTCTGGTGTCTTGGCAACGCTCGTCACATGTCCCACTTCGCTACCCTCTACGAGTACGGGAGCGCCAGGTTGTACGAGGTCGGAGAGGCGCAAGCCCCACAACTGCTGCTTCAGTTTCTGGTAGGTGTCCAGGCGGGCGACGATCTCCTGCCCGATGTAGCACCCCTTGGTGAAGGAGACTGCCTCCCAGAGCCCGGCCTCCAATGGATTGTGATCCTCGGTGAGTTCGCGATCCGCGGCGGGACGCCCCTGCTCGACGCGCAGCGCCTCCCACACGTCCTCGCCTGCCGGCTCCGCGCCCGCCGCACGCAGTGCCGACCAGAGTGCTTCAGCGCCTTCAACCGGGACGATGAGGGTGTAACCCTCACCCAACAGCCCGCCACCAACTGCCACACGAACGCCCTCCACATCTGCCAGCGTCACAAGGGTGTGGTGCCCCGGTTCGAGTCCCATCACGTCGCTCGCTCCTAAATCACGAAGGAGCGTGCCGCTTTCTGGGCCGAGTAGCGAGAAGATCGCGTAGTTGTCGCTCTCGTCCACGATCCGCACATCATCGTTGAAGAAGATGAAACGCGGGAACCAGTTTAACAGGATCTCACGGCGCTCAGGTGAGGTAACCAACCACATAGCATCTTCCGTAACGAGCGCTCGCACCCAATCCACAATGCGCGCAGTGGAAGTCAACACAACCGCCTCCACGCTCTCACCTGCCCTCGCTCGATTAAAGTCGGCAGTCGTCTGATTGTGCAGGAAGGCGTGCCGCGTGCTGCCAGCTAACCGAATCAACCCCCAATGCGAGCGATCCACCAGCATAGCCCCCGACTTATACGCCTCACGCGCCCCCTCATCATTCCCATAACTCGCCACCACATCCCTACCCCCCACCTTGCGTGTGGTAATGCCCTCTTCTATCTTCAACTCGCCCATTCTCATTTCCTCCCTTATCATTCACCTACCAATTGTAGCACACGCCCCTCACTAGCATCTCGCGTCTGCATGTCGCTCCAAAGCATTGGAGCCAGATCAACTGCAAGCCAAGGCGGGATCATGTCATCGTAGTGGGGATGGAAGGGGTGTCCACTTTGTCCGGTACTGTGCAACATACGTGAATTCTCCCACGCGCCAGCCTCTACGATCTGGTAGTAGCTCGGCACGCTGTTCACTGTGTAGCCGTTGCCGTAAGCAAACCCGGCTGTATAAACCGTTGTGTGGTCGCCACCCATCTCCGCATGTCGATTGAAGATATGAGCCAGGAAGGCCGAGCTTCCCCCTAGCGGATGGTCGAAGGTGAGGGTGTGCGGGCGATGCCAAAACCATTCGTGCGGGACATCGCCGTAGCGGCGACCCAGCCACTCACTCATCTCGTATAGGGCACGACGAAGAATATCGTCTCGTGTCTCTCGTTGCGGGGTGCGCGTGTCGTCCCATAGTGTGTGCTCTGGGAGATCCAACAACGAAAGAGTGAGCGGTAGATGATCTTGAGGCAGGTTCAAATAGGCCTCGAGTAGCTTAGCTCCCACGTCATCCGCTCCAAACTCATCGGCCAGCATCCCACGTACGATGAATTCGTAGGTCACTTCGTAGATACCTGCACCTGGTAAGGTACCCTCCACCTGGTAGTTCCACTTTGCCAACTGCTCCTGTGCGCGCCTCACGATGAGATCGTCGCTCTCGATGGCGATGAGGAATGGTACCACTCTTTCTGCAGGCAGGGAGGTCACATCGCGCAGCATCGCCTCCACATCGTCGAGCGTCAGCGCGTCATCCACCTCGACCATCCGTTCAAGGCGGGTGCTCCGGAAGGATGGCACCCAACGGGTGCCCGTGTAGTAGGGATAATCGTTGGGAAAGGCAGCACGGTTTGCCGCGATAAGATAGGATTCTTGTGGGTTCCACCGTCGTGGTAACTCGTCGAAGGGTACCTTACCCTGCCACTCCCACTCTCCGGTCCAGCCGGGTTGTGGAAGGAGACCGCCAAGGGCGGGACGGATAGGCAGTTCTCCCGTTGTGACATAACCGATGTTGCCCTTTCGATCGGCATAGACAAAGATCTGGGCGGGCGAGTCCCATTGCTGTAGGGCCACGAGAAACTCTTCTCGGGTGCTTGCTTTATTCAGAGCGAGCAGCGCGTCGATAAATTGGCTTGGCTCCTTGGTAGCCTGCCACTGCAAGGCGACTGGCCTACCCAATCCTTCGTGGACGTCGTTGATCAGGGGGCCATGGTGCGTTGCTTTTACTGTCAGCGCCACGTCCTCGTCGTGCCTGACGTGGATAACCTCGCGGTATACCGTAAGCGGCACCATCTTGCCTTGCCTTGCATAAGCATCCCCTGCCGCATTCAGCCGCTCGATGAAGAGATCCTGGGTGTCCGTCAACAGATTCGTCATACCCCACGCGATATCAGCATTGTGGCCAATGACGACCGCAGGCACGGCTGGTAATGAGGCTCCTACTACGTCTAGGCCTGGTGCATGCAGGCCACTCTCGTACCATATACTAGGAATCCCTGGATCGAAATGAGGGGTGTTTGCCAGGATGGGGTGTCCGGAGGCTGTTCGCTCTCCCCCGATGACCCATGCACTGGAGGCACGGTCTCGATGGCTGGCCCTCTGCCACAGCTCGCTGCGTTCGCCAACAACATTCGTAGCATAGAGGACGCTCAACCTATCATCCAACAGCAACGCCGTGATCTCTGCCCCGAGCCGCTCAACCATGCTTGCACGCAGCAGCTCCTCTTCCCAGTTGCCGTTCAACTTCCACTGCATCATCTTGACCCAGGCCAAGGAGTGTACGGGCTCCCAAGGTTCCCAATCGGCATCAAGCAACTGGTACTCTAGGGGGAGCGATGGGTTGGTTGCCATGTAGGCATTGATTCCATCACTATAGGCCTGTAGCGCGGTACGTGCCTCATCACTTGCCGCCGCCCAATCGCGTCGGGCAGCGGCGCCAATGCCGATCGTACGCATGAACCTGTCACTCTCCAGCGTCCGCTCGCCCAACAACTCACTCAGCCGTCCCAGTCCAAGGCGTCGCTGGACGTCCATCTGCCACAGTCGGTCCTGCGCGTGCACGACTCCCTGTGCAAAGAATGCGTCATGGAGGGTCGTCGCGTAGATGTGCGGTACGCCCCATGGGTCGCGGCGAATTTCCACCGGGCCATCCAGACCACCTAAGTACAGCATGCCGCTTGTCTGAGGAAAGGTATGTCCCACCTGCCAACGACCTACACCGAGGAGGACGAGGAGAAGGAGTGTGAGGGAAAGTGTGACGAGTAGAAGGTTTCGCTTCCCAACCATTACGTTTTACGTTTTACGCTTTACGTTCCACAATTGAGCCAAGACACAGGGGAAGAAAGATGCCACACATTACCCAGACGATCGAAGGGCTGATAGGAAAAACCCCACTCTTGCAGCTGAACCGAATTGCGGCTGGGTGGGATGGTGCACTGCTGGCGAAGCTGGAGTTTATGAATCCGTCCGGCAGTGACAAGGATCGGGTCGCCCGAGCCATTTTGGATGAGGCGGAGGCAGCGGGTGAATTGACGCCGGAGACGGTGATTATCGAGCCGACGAGCGGCAACGTTGCCTTCTCGCTGGCGATGCTCGCAGCCGCTCGCAGTTACCATCTGATCCTCGTCATGCCGGATGCGGTTCCTGCATCGCGCATCCAACTACTTCGTGCGTTCGGAGCGGAGGTGGTGCTGACGCCTGCTTCCGGGGGCATGCGTGGCGCTGCCGAGCATGCCACAAGATTGGCGGAAGAGCATCCCTCCGTCTTTCGTCCCCGCCAATTTAGTAACCCGGCAAATCCATTGGCCCATGAGCGGACGGCTGATGAGATCTGGGAAGCTTGCAAGGGAAATATCGCTGCTGTGGTAGCGGGAGTCGGTACAGGTGGCACGGTGACGGGCGTGGGGCGTCGTCTCAAGGAGCTGAGCGATAACTCGGTGTACGTCGTCGCTGTCGAACCGGCTGCCTCCCCCGTGCTCACCGGTGCGATTCCCCGGGACCACCGTCTGTACGGGATGGGGCCCTCCTTCGTTCCCGAAAACTACGATTCCCGTGTCGTGGACGAAGTCATCGCCATCTCCAACACCATCTGTCACGACACCCTGCTTCGTCTTTACCGTATGGAAGGGCTCATGAGCGGGCCAACCGGTGCCGCTGCCATTGCTGCTGCCCTTCGGCTCACACAGCGCTCCGAATTTGCCTCGCAACGCATCGTTGCCATCATCCCCGACACGATGGAGCGCTACGCCGAGATGCCCTTCTGGCAACAGTACCACCTGCTGATGCCAACACTTCCGGACTCGTGACACCACTGCCACATCGAAAAGACATTCACGACTCATGTTCAACGAAGCTGCTCCAGCCCCTCGGCCAACGCAAAGCGCGTAATCATCGAGTCGATCACCTGCTCCACAGGTGCGCGATCATCCGTGAAGATGAGGTCGTTGCCGACCGGGATGCGTATGTGGCCGCGGGCACGTTCGATGAGCGAGAGAAGGGTGGGGTCGCTGATCGCCGCGATGTTGTCCACGACATCGTCCGGATGGACGGCTTGGTTGGTGCCGATCAGGAGGGTGTTATAGGAGTCATCCATGTCGATGGCGTAGACGTTGGGAAAGACCTCTTGCATCGTGGAGTAGAGGGCGTCTACCAGTTGCCAGTCCCCAGGGGCACGGCCCACGTTGATGGCGACGACACCGTCGGACGTCAGGTGGGCGCGAGCATCGGTAAAGAACTCCACGGTCGTGAGATGGAAGGGAATATAGGGCTGGCGGTAGGCGTCCACGGCGATAACGTGGTAACGACCGCTATCGTGTGCGAGCCAGGTCCGTCCATCTTCGATGATGACCTCCAGACTTGTCAGCTCCTCCATCGCGAAGAAGCGATGCCCCACCTCGACGACTTGTCCATCAATCTCGACTCCCACCACCGGCTCATCCCCATAGACGGCTTGGATGGCACGCGGCGTGGTCCCGGCCGCCACCCCAATAATCGCCCATCGTTTCTCTTGAGCAAAGGGATCGTAGGGCGCGGGGTTGAAGAGTGGAGCAAGGAGGTAGAAGTCCCACACGCCGCCGGTTGTCTCGCTGCCGGGATAGTAGGCGCTGTGGGTGCCCTGCCCCTCGTTGAGTTCAAGGAGCCGCCACCCATCTTCCTCTACCACCCGGATGTAATGGTAGAGTGACTCCCCCTCGTACAAAACATTTCCCCCCGGTTTGATCGCTTGTCCCTGCGTCCAAAGGGCGAGCGCGAGGACAGTTGCGAACCCCAGCACCGGCCAAGCCAGCGCGCGCCGCGCGCTCATCGCGGCCGCTAGTGCCGCTACCGTCAACAATAAGAGCGCGAAAAGCCAGAACGTCCAGCGCGTACCATAGGATGGAATCAACCAGAGTACCGGTAGGAACGTACCCACGAAGCTGCCTAGGGTCGAGAGGGCGTAGATCTGCCCCGCTACTCGCCCTGCGTGCTCCACCTCATCGACCGCGAGCCGGATGGCAAAGGGGGAAACGCAACCAAGCAGGATCATGGGTGCAGTGAAGAGTAATAATACCCCCGCGAAGCTACCACCCAGCAGGCCCGCATTGAGCCGCGCGAACCCTTCCACCGAGAGGCGTAGAACGGGTGCGGCGACGATGGGCACCAGGCCAACCAAGATGGCAGCCACGGTAATAATACCGATCAACGTCTGCATCCGTGGCGAGCGATCGGCCCAGCGCCCTCCCAGCCAGTATCCCACGCTCAAGTAGATCAGGATCAACCCTATTAAGGTAGCCCATACAAGGAGCGAGGTGCCAAAGAAGGGCGCCAGCAAGCGTGACGCTGCCAATTCAACACCCAGCGTCACCAACCCAGCGAAAAAGACAATGAGCAAGAGCGGAAAACGTTTCACAAGCGATGTTATTTGTCGTTACAAGTCAACGAGATGGTTCGTTGCCATGATTATATCTTTTGCACTGCATACCGCGAAGTCGACTCCTCCTCGGCTTGCGGATTTCACCGCCGCTCTATGCAACATGCAACATGCAACACGCAACATGCAATTAAAGTCAAACAAAAAGAGGAGTGATGCACTCCCGCCGCACCACTCCTCTAATGACTCCTAATCAACCGAAGCCGTAATGCCGTAAGCTCCCACAGCTCCTACAGCTCCCACAGCTCCCATCACACCTACCGAATAACTCGGTAATCAGACTTTCACTAACTCATCGCTCTCCACGAGCAATCTCACGCCCTCACGGGAGACGCCTGCTATCTGGTCGACAAGGGCATAGTAGTCCCCCCCGATGAGACCGCCATCGATTTGAATGTACCCATGCTGCAGGAGACGCTCGCGCATCTCATTCGGCATGTCATCCGCGTCGAAGACCTCTGCAAAGTCCTCCAGAATGGAATCGCCGGGATACGATTCTGTTCTCCGTACGGTGTCTACCCCTTCGGCATATCCCTCTACCACATCGCTACCGGCGCCAGCGAAGACGTCTTTGACGGTACCAATCTTGTCGCCCTCACTGTCGTAGACGTCCATCCCTTCCCTGACCTGTGCTATCCAATCATCGGTGGGCATCCTGTTCTCTCCTTTCGACCCTCTTGGCTCTGAAGACTCTAGGCTTAATTCAGCAAGAAATGTGCCGATTTGAATGATGACGGCTACAGGAATAGCCGAGGGCCTCATGGCATTAACCGTGCTTGACAAAAACGAGAAGAAGTGGATACGGACCTTGAGACGAACTGGGGACCCACGACTAACCCATCGTTTGGAGTAAAAACGGGAGGAATCATGTATAATACACGTCGCTATCTCTTGTCCACCTTGCTCATCATCTTGACGATGCTCTTGGTTGCGTGCGCGGACACCGAGGAAGAGCCTCTGGAAGAGGAGGGCGTAACGAGCGAGACACCGCTCTACACGGTCGCTGAGATCAGCGAGGGTGCGAGGCCTTCTGCTGGTGGCCGGGTGCTAGTAGCAGGCCAGGTGAATCGTGTTATCGCCCCTAATGCGTTTACGATTGGTGGGGAAGCGTTCGCTGGAGGGGGCGAAGTGCTTGTCGTGACGGGTCAACCTATCCCCGTGATTGATGAGAGGCCCGAGGGTCCCATAGAGGAGGATCTGGTGCTGGTAGAAGGCTTGGTTCAGGAATTCGACCTCGCTACATTCGAGGAGACAGTGGGCCAGGATCTAGATGACGCCCGGTTTGCAGAGTTTGAGGGCACTCCAGCAATCATCTCGCAAGAGGTGCGTCTCACGCCTCGTATTCCGGGGGTAGGTCCAGTGGAGGACGTGGACTAAGAACGGCCGGGTACCCGCCAAGCGAAGGGATACACCCCCACACCTTGCATAGCAGGTGGTAATGCCTAAACTAGTCGCGCGACAACGCTGGTTTGCCTTATCTAGCAGTTACAGAGCCGAGCACATGAAGCCAAACTTATAACACGCAAAATCTAAACCACGTACCCAACACGCACCATGCCCTATGCAACACGCAACATGCAACATGCAACATGCAACACCCCATCTTTAGTTCCACATGTTCGGCTCTGTAGGATATATGAAAGACAAAGTAATAAGCCATCTTGCTTCCCACCTGACCACACTAAAACAAGACCCCTTGGCGGTTGGATTGATAGCGACGACGTCACTGTTAATGGTGACCCTTTTCGTCTGGCTCAACGTCTCGTACGATACCCTGCCCGACCTGTTACCGCTCCACTTCGATGCCCAGGGTAACGCAGACCGCATTGCTGAACGGCGCGAGATTTTCGTGCTTCCCGGGATTGCGCTCGTCGTGGCCCTAGTAAACGGCGTGGCAGGCCTGTTGATGCACCTACGCTTCGGCATGATTTTCGCGGCCTACCTCCTCTGGAGCGGTGCCCTGCTGACCCAAATCCTCATCTGGATCGCCACCTGGAATATCACCCACTAGATAACCCCTCCTTTCTCCACGCTCATCCCCCTCCCCTGCCATTCACCCCCACCCGCCGTTGCGCTCCCCGCTCCCCGCTCCCCGCTCCCCGCTCCCCGCTCCCCGCTCTATTCCGCATTCGGCGAGCGATAGTTGACAAGGCCAACACATGTCTGTTAAGATGTAAACGGTTACAGAAAGCGGTTACATTCCTACTCTTGAAGCAAGAAGAGTGGCCGATTCACGAACGAGGGGGCGGGTGGCAACGATTCGTGACGTGGCGAGAGAGGCGGGTGTTAGTGTGGCGACGGTATCCCGCGTCCTCAACAACCCGCAGATCGTTCGTGACAGCACGCGCGCCCGTGTTGAGGGGGCCATCAAGAAACTAAGATTCCATCCGGACCCCACGGCGCGCCGCCTCTCGATTGGCCGTACCTTTACCATCAGTGTGATGATGCCTTTCCTAACACGACCGTCCTTTGTCGAGCGGCTGCGTGGGATAGAGGCGGCCCTCAGCCATAGTGCCTACGATCTCGTCGTCTCGAACGTGGAGACAATGGCGAAACGGGACGACTACTACGATGCCTTGATCCGTGAACGCCGCTTTGATGGTGCGATCGTCATGGCATTAAAGCCGCGGGATGCGGAGGCGGAAGCCCTAGCTGCTACGGGTGTTGCAGTCGTGTTGGTGGATACCACGCATCCTGTGCTCTCTAGTATCGACGTGGATGATGTCGAGGGAGGACGAATCGCGGCAAGACACTTGCTAGAGCGAGGACATCGTCGTATCGCGTTTGTGGGCAATCGGGAGTATGAATTCTACTTCCACTCGGTTGAAGAACGGCTGCAAGGATTTGTGGAAGTGCTTGAGGAGGCCGGGGTGTCCCTCACGGAGGAAAATGAGTTCTGGATTCCTTACAGCCGTCGTGAGGCACGCCACATCGTCGATCGGCTTCTGGAACGCCCAATCGAGGAATGTCCCACTGCCGTCTTTGCCACCAGCGATACGACAGCACTCGGCTTGCTCGACGGTCTACGACAACATGACTTGACGGCGCCGGATGATCTGGCCGTGATCGGCTTTGACGATCTGGAGATAGCAGAGTTGTATGACCTCACTACCATCCATCAACCGCTATTTCAAAGTGGAGCGCGCGCTGTTGAATACCTCCTAACTCAGCTAGAAACCAATACCTCCCCGTCGGTACAACAGTTCTTGTTGCCTCTGACGCTCATACCACGGGGAACCACGTGAATGACAGAAGTCAGTCGCCAGTAATTCGGAGAGTGGAAAATGGAAAACGGAAGCTGGAACGGCGTGGAACCGACACTTACCAACCTCTACCTAATCCGTTTTCCATTTTCCCCTTTCCATTTTCCTTTTAAGTAGCAAGACCTCATGCCCGATGTCATTGCGCTAGGCGAGTTGCTAATAGATTTCGTTTCTACCGCCTCTGGAGTCTCACTGGCAGCGGCCCCTGCCTTCAAGAAAGCACCCGGTGGGGCGCCTGCCAATGTGGCAGTAGGATTGGCGAAGCTGGGTGTGTCGAGTGGTTTCATGGGCAAGGTTGGGGATGACCCCTTTGGATACTTTCTCTCAGATACCTTGTCAAAACACAAGGTGGATGTCTCTGCGCTGCTACATTCTAACGAGGCCCGCACGGCTCTCGCCTTCGTTTCACTACGAGCCGATGGGGAACGAGATTTTATGTTCTATCGGCATCCGAGTGCCGATATGTTGTATCGGTCAGATGAGGTCGATACGTCCTATATTCGAGAGGCGAAGATTTTTCACTTCGGATCGATCAGCCTGATTGGCGAGCCGTCGCGCAGTGCTACCCTGCATGCGGTGGAGGTAGCACATCAGTCAGAACTGATTGTCTCCTACGACCCGAACCTGCGTTTGAACCTCTGGCCCGATGAAAGAAGTGCAATAGAAGGAATCAAGGTTGGATGGCCCCTCGCCCATGTCATCAAGGTGAGCCAGGAGGAATTGGCTTTTTTAAGCGGGACGGACGATCTGATCCAGGGAGCCAGACAGCTCTGGCACGACGATCTGCGTTTACTCATCGTGACGAAGGGTAGGGAAGGTAGCACCTTTGTTACCAAGGAATTTATCCGAGAGGTGCCGGGATTTCAAGTCATGGCTGTGGACACGACCGGTGCTGGCGATGGGTTTGTGGCCGGACTATTGAAGGGATTACTTGCGTACCCGCAGGCATGGGAGGATGCACGAGAGTTAGAGAGCATCTGCCGCTATGCGAACGTAGTCGGTGCTTTGACGACGACCGAGCGAGGAGCCATTCCAGCCCTCCCTACAGTTGGCGAGGTCGACGAGTTTCTGCAGCGACAATGAATACAGCCGATGGCCCATGTGCTGTGATAAATCTGATAAAATGAAGAGAGATGTTATCGATATGAAAGGAGGTACCTATTGATAACATGGTACCCGCTCAAAGGAGGGCGTAGCCTTTGGCGGGGGAATCAAGTTCCCTGCGCCATCTCTGGTTATTTCCTGAACTTGCAAGGAGGAGTACGTAGATGAGACATTCGAAATGGCTGGTATTGCTTAGCCTCATCGTGGCCGCAGCCATGATTTTGTCGGCCTGTGGCGGGGATGGTGAGGAGGGCGTGGCCGAAGAACCGATTGCAGGGGAAGAGGTGGTAGAGGAAGAACCAATTGCAGAGGAAGAGGTCGTTGAGGAGGCAGCGCCGGCCGAGGAAGAGGCCGTTGCAGGGGAGGCTGGGGCCTGCAATCTAACACTGGTTGCGGGTGCTGACGAGCGAGGGAACGCAATTCTTCGGGAATTCCTCGACCAATTTGAGGCCGAGCACCCGGGAGTGACGACCGAGATTATCGCGGGCGCGGAGTCGGCGACGGACCGCTTGGGACAATACCTGCAATGCTTCGCCCAGCAATGCACGGATTTTGACGTCATGCAGATCGATGTCATCTGGCCGGGCGACCTAGCAGAGCACCTGCTC
>JALZCF010000715.1 GCA_030863245.1 Chloroflexota bacterium | reverse complement strand
GCCCTGGCTCGCCTACGTTACCTTACCAGTTGTTTTCCTCACTCCATGGGCGGCGTGTACGACGCGGCTTACCTTGTTCGCGTGGGCCTTTGTTCTGCTCCCAACCGCGTCGATCGTCCTCGCGGCCCTTCTTCTTCTTGCCCTTCTTCTGCCGCTTCTGCCGCTGGACGGTGTCGTCCAACGACTCGGCCTCACCACGGTCGTTGAGCGTGTAGAAAATCGAGGGAACGGCGGGCTTGGAGGGTGCTGGAGTCTCTTCCTCTTCTTCCTCCTCGTCCTCGTATTCCTCCCACTCGGGCTCCTCCGCGGCTGGCTGGACAGGTTCCGGCGCCCGTACCGGTGGTTCGGGCTTCGCTGGAGGGGCGGCGGGTGCTTCCTCCTCCACCACAGCTGGCGTCTCGGCCTGGCGCTCTGCCTCGTCTACCGCCGGCACTTCCACCTCGGCGGATACGGAACCTTCTAGCTCCTCGAAGGCAATCGCGTCGGCAGGGGAGACAGCAACCATCGGCTCTTCCTCCTCGTCTTCCGTCTTGTCCACCGCTTCCGCTTCAGCGAGCAAGGCGCGGGCGGCAGCGATGCGTGCCTCCTCCTCGGCGCGGCGGCGTGCGAGCTCCTCGCGACGGCGTGCCTCACGCTCAGCCAATCGGACCCGCTCGTCAGCCGCCTCGCTGGCGCTCTTGATATCGATGCGCCAACCGGTGAGCTTGGCGGCCAGCCGGGCATTCTGTCCCTCTTTGCCAATCGCGAGCGAGAGTTGCTTGTCGGGCACGACGACGATGGCTGTTTTGCCTTCCTCGTTGCTCTCATCCAGAAATGTCTCAATCACCTTGGCAGGGCTGAGCGCGTTGGCGACGTAAAGCGCCTCATCGGGACTCCACTGTACTACGTCGATCTTTTCCCCATTTAGCTCGTTGACGATGCTCTGAATGCGGATACCCTTCATGCCCACGCAGGCTCCCACTGGGTCGATGCCTGGCTGGAGCGCGGCGACAGCTATCTTGGAACGTGCTCCCGCCTCGCGAGCAATGGCACGAATCTCCACCGTACCATTGGCGATTTCGGGCACCTCCAACTCGAGAAGGCGGCGAAGCATGTGACGATGCGTGCGGCTAAGGGTGATCTGTGGGCCGCCGTTATTCTTCTTGTTGACCTCTGCGACGTACCCACGTACCCGCTGGCCAACCCGGTAGCGCTCGCCTGGTAGCTGCTCGCTACGTGGCAAGATTGCCTCGGCTTTGCCCAGGCTGAGTCGCACCAGACCACTCCTACTGTCAATGCTCTGCACGGTACCCATCACGATCTCGCCCTCTCGACTGGCGTATTCATGATAGGCCCTATCCTGCTCTGCCTCGCGGATGCGCTGCAGGATGACCTGTTTCGCCGTCTGTGCGGCAATACGACCGAAGTGCTGTGGGGTGCGCTCCTCGCGAACCACATCGCCCACCTCCACGTCGTCGCCGAATCTGCTGCGGGCCTCCTCGAGCGAGAGTTCGGAGTGCTCATCCTGGACCTCGTCTACCACAGTCCAATCTACGTAGACACGTGCCTCACCGCTCTTCCGGTCCATCTCCACCGCGATATTTGGTTCCTGCTCGAAATCTTTGCGATACGCTGCTTGAAGCGCCTTCTCGATTGCCTCTAACACGACATCCTTGCTCAGGTCGCGTTCATGGCAAAGCGCGTTCAACGCCATCATAAACTCATTGCTCGGCATATGTCCCTAGGCCTCCTCACTGCGCCCTTTTAAATAGGCCTTACAAGCAGAAAAGTGGGGATGGCCCCACTTCTCCTACGCGAGAGTGCTATTACAGAACATATTATACACAAGATGGAGCGCAGTTGCAAAAGATGAGAGGAGAATGAGAGAGGTGGAAGTCACTTCCAACCAAATGAACGTTTGGTGCGGCTTGGCGGCGAACCGGAGTTCGTTATAATCGGACGTGACGCAAACCATGAAAGGAAACGAGCCGATGGCGGATTTTACGATTCAAGAGCTGTTTGAGAGTATGCCACGCTACGCGAACGAGTCTGCGATTCAGGATGTCGACAAGACGATCCAATGGGAATTGACGGGGGAGGAACCAGGCTACTATTACCTTGAAGTGAAGGATGGAACTGTAACGACGCACGAGGGGCAGGCGGATAATCCAGACGCCACCATCGTCACTCCCTCCGAGCTTTGGAAGCGAATTGCGACCGGCCAGGAGAATGGCGCGGTTGCTTTCATGAGTGGCAAGTTCAAGGCGACGGGCGATCTCAGCTTGCTGATGAAGATGCAGAACTGGTTTGAGGTACCGAGGCAGTAGAAGGTAGCCAAACAGGGTCGCCGAACGTGGCCACCGCGTAGGGCCGCCGGGTAGGGCCCCCGATTGAAATCAGGGCTAGGGGGCCTGCGGCCAATTGTCCGCCTTCGCGGACAAGGGGTAAGGGGAGCCTCGGCAGGAGAGTGCTGGGGCTTTTTGTTGTGTTTGAGGCGTTGGTTGTCGGTGCGGGCTAGGTGGGGGTTACGAGGCGCATTTCGGGGTGCGGGTAGCTGGGGGTGGAGAGACACCAACGGCGTATCTCTCCACCCCCGGCTACCAGGACAACGATCTTCCGGCCCTAACGGCAGGATGAGGGATGAAGGACCATGCGTGATCCGTGCCGTCATTCCGCACTCCGCATTCCGCATTCGGCAATTGTGTGATTCATCCTTCATCCTTCATCCTTCCAAGGGTGGCAGTTCGAAGGCGAGGGTGAGGGTGTCGTTTGCGGCGGTGTGTTCGAGGGTGGGGTCGAGGTGTGCCACGGTCTCGATGTGTTGGGCGCGGGTGATGCTGCGGAGGTCGTCTTGGGCGGCTTGGAGGGCTTGGGTTAGGGTGGGGGAGTCGGTTGCGATCTGGAGGCGGGTGAGTTCTGCGCCCGGGGAGAGGGTGCGGTCGCTTTTGTAGCGGCGGGTGGCGGTGGCGATGGCGAGGAGGGTGTTGCCGGTGGCTTCGGCGGTCTCGTCGATGAGGGTTTCGTCCACGGTGGGCCAGTTTGAGGTATGGATGGAAGTGTTCCCTTCTGTCTTTGCGAAGAGTCCCTGGTAGATGGCCTCGGTGACGTGCGGGAGGAAGGGGGCGAACAGTTTGAGGGTGGCGAGGAGCAGCTGGTAGAGGGTGTGGCGCGCGCTTTCGTGGGTGGCGCTGTCCTCGTTGTAGAGGCGCATCTTTGCCATCTCGAGGTAGTTGTCGGCTAGTTCTGTCCAGAAGAAGTTTTCCACCTCGTTCTTAGCTGCAGCGTAGTCGTAATCGTGGAATGATTGGGTGGCCTGTTGGATGACGCGTTGTAGCCTTGACATAATCCATCTATCCGCGGGAGTCCGTGGAGCGTGGAGCGTGGAGCGGAACGGCTCGGGGAGCGGGGAGCGGGGAGCGTGTTTGGCACCAAGTGGTCGTCTGAGGATTGCGGGTCGGCGTTTAGGAAGGGTTGGGTGAAGCGGGCGACGTTCCAGAGTTTGGTGGCGAGTTTGGCGCCGTTGCGGATTTTTTCTTCGTTGATGATGGTATCGCGGCCAGGGGCGGTGCTGGCGGCCCAGTAGCGTACGGCGTCGGCGCCGTATTCTTCCAGGGCTTCCATGGGGTCGATGGGGCCGCCGCCGCGGCTCTTGCTGATCTTGGCACCCCCCTCGGGTGCGAGGCCCCAGCCGGAGATGAGGACGTTGCTCCAGGGGAGCTGGTCGAAGTGGTATAGGGACTTGGCGATGGTGTAGAAGGCCCAGGTGCGGATGATCTCGTGGCCTTGCGCGCGCAGGGTCATGGGGAAGAGCTTGTCGTACAGGGCTGGCTCGGAGAGCCAACGGCCTACGATCTGGGGGGTGAGGGATGAGGTGGCCCAGGTATCCATCACGTCCCGCTCAGGCGTGAAGGAGGTGCTGCCGCATGTGCAGGGCTCGGATGGCGATTGCTCAGTCGGGGCTATGGGGAGCTCGGATTCGTCGGCAAGCTTGATCTCGCCGCAGTCGTCGCAGTACCAGATGGGGAAGGGGATGCCGAAGTAGCGCTGGCGGGAGATGCCCCAGTCCCAGGCCAGGTTCTCCACCCATGCCCGGTAGCGGGCTTTCATGTGGGGTGGGTGCCAATCGATCTGTTCGCCCGCCTCGAGGAACTTTTCCTTGAAATCAAGCACGCGCACGTACCACTGTTGCGTCACGATGTACTCTACCGGCGTGTCGCAGCGCTCATGGACCCGCACCGTTTGGGGGGTCGGCTCTTGTGCGAGCAACTCGCCGCGTTCCTGCATTGCCTCCACCACACGCCGCCGCGCCTCCGGTACGGGCAGGCCGGCGAACTCGCCCGCGATCTCGGTGAGTCGACCGTTATGGTCGATGGATTCGCGTAGGGGGAGGCCGTGGGTGAGCCACCACTCCACATCGGCCGTGTCACCGAAGGTGCAGCACATGACGGCGCCAGTCCCTATCTCGGGGTCTGCGCCTGGATCTTCCAGTAGGGGTACCACGTGACCGAAAAGGGGCACAGTGACTTCCTGGCCCACGAGGTCGCGGAAGCGTTGGTCGGAGGGGTGGACAAAGATGGCCACGCAAGCGGGCAGCAGCTCGGGGCGGGTCGTGGCGATGGGGAGGGTGTCGCCGTCCGGGAGGCGGAACGCGAGGGTGTAGAAGGTGCTCTCGCGCTCCAGGTCGTCCATCTCTGCCTGCGCAATGGCGGTATGGCAGGTGGGGCACCAGATCGTCGGGGCCTGGCGGCGGTAGGCCAGCTTCTTGCGGTAGAGGTCGATGAAGGAGAGCTGGGCGATGCGGCGGGAGCGCTCATCGATGGTGCGGTAACGGTAGCGCCAGTCGATCGAGAGGCCGAGCCGCTGCCAGAGGGCCAGGTAGCGTTCCTCGAACTCCTCGCTCAGCTCCAAACAACGCTCGATGAACGCCTGCCGCCCCATCTCCTCCGCCGTCTGCCCGGTCACTCGTTCAACCAATCGCTCTGTGGCAAGTCCGTTGTCGTCGAAGCCCATGGGGTAGAAGACGTTGTAGCCGTTCATGCGCCAGAAACGCGCGACGAAATCCGGATGGGTGTAGGAGTAGGTGTGCCCCATGTGCAGGTATCCCGACACCGTTGCCGGCGGCGTGTCGATCGAGAAGACGGGTTTCTCCGACTTGGGGTCGAAGTGGTAGATTCCCTGCTCCTGCCATTGTGCCTGGATCTCTGGCTCTCTCGTCCTTGGGTTATAGCGTTTTGGTAGAGTCATCTTTCCTCCTAACCCTTCCACTGATCACCGCTTCTTGATGGCTCAAAACAAAAAGCCCATCCGTCCATGAGGACGAAAGGGCTGGCTTTCGCGGTACCACCTCATTTCGCCGGGCCACCAAGGCCTGGCGCGCTCTTGCCACGACAAGCATCGCGGCCTCGCTGTAACGGGCTTACCCGTGCCGGTCTATTCCCCGCGGGGCAGGTTTCTTCGGCAGATGCTCGGGGCGACGTTCGACGGCGGGCGATAGCAATCCTATAGGATCGCCGGGCAACCACAAGGGATTGCTCCTACGGGGGTTTTCAGCCGGTGACCCCATCTTCTCTGTTAGGGCCCGGTCGTCTACTCCTCCCGGGTGTGGTGTGATTCGGTTGTTGGGGGCATTGTAACAGGTTGTCGCCGCG
Source organism: Chloroflexota bacterium (assembly GCA_030863245.1). Classification (GTDB taxonomy): domain Bacteria; phylum Chloroflexota; class Anaerolineae; order Ardenticatenales; family Ardenticatenaceae; genus JALZCF01. The sequence goes on along the minus strand of JALZCF010000715.1, from coordinate 2,236 downwards.
GCGTCAACCATCTCCGCCCCATAACGATAGAAGAATGAACGACACGAATCGAGCGAGAGAACTAAAGCTGAGATTGCAAGATTTTCGTACGTGAATAAACGGTCTTTCCCATCCTCGATTTCCGCTACACTGATACAACGAGCGGTTGCTGCCCCGAGGCGAAGCGAGATACCCAGCGACGCATCATATTGGTCAAAGCAGCTGTAGGTCCGAATGGTAACGTAATCGGGTGTAGGACATGGGCACCTCTTAGACGGGCTTGCATTTTAGGGAGATGAACGAGAACGATGGCTGTTTTAGCGTGCGTGGGGGATCATTGTAGTGGGGTGGCGCTGCACGGCTAGAGTATGGCGCTTCGGGGTGGGGGCCGCCGAAGGTTACGAGGCGTGAACGGCCGCCTCTCCACCCCCGGCTACTAGATCCACCCTTGGCTCGCAAAGGAATGAGCCGCTCACAGATGCATGCCCTGACTACAAGTTGAACGTTGAACGAGGGTAGTTGACGAAAAGGGTAGAGGCAAGGTCGAGGCATTCGTAGGGGTATCGGAACCCACCTAATCCTTTCTTTCCATAAATCCTTGTTCTCCCCTTAAAGCAATCGCACCACACCACCTGCGCCAGCACCGCTAGCATACTCCACCCTTGCGACAACTGGTCCGTACCCCTCCCATTCGCCCGCCCGAGCAAACCCTGGGAGAACTACCTGAACCGCTCCCCTTCTCGGGCTATACATCGTGGTAACGGAAGGAATAACAAGGATTTGCAGAAAGAAAGGATAGGAGGTGGGCTAGCGGGGTAGCTCTGATAGGAAGGACTACGTTAGTGAGGCATCGGTCCGCGAGGCCCCCCAGGAGAACGGAAAACTCACGCAAAGACGCAAAGGTGCAAAGACGCAAAGGATTTCAGGTGTTTTTGAGGTGACAAGTACGGGTTTTTGGGTATGGGTATTTCAGGTTGTTTTGTCTATAGTAGACGCGGCTTGAAAAGAAAGGAGAGGAGGAGCAGATGCGATGACACGTATATTGTGATATGGGGGTGGTACGGGTTAAGGTTACATGGCAGGCTGTTTGGCTTGATGTTGATGTGTGTTGTTATCAAATAGTCGTAATCAACACTCACCATCTTAACTTATAGGAGGTTATTCCTAATGCCTAAGCTCTCAACTAGGGAGAGGCAGCTGCTTGAGCTTCTTTCTCAGGGTTATACTGTCAAGCTGATTGGCCGTCACTGTCAGCTCAGCTGTCACACCGTTTCGTCCTATCTTAGCCGTATCTACGCCAAACTCGGCGCCAGCAACGCGGCGCACGCGGTTGCCCTGGGGATCTCGTACGGTTATATCGAGCGCCTCGAGTGTTGAGCGTTAACGGAGCGGGCTGACGGTGGATGAAGGATGAAGGATGAAGGATGAATCATTCAATTGGGGAGTGCGGAAGGCGGAGTGCGGAATGACGACACGGATCACGCCTACTCCTTTCAGCCTTCATCCTTCCTAATTCCTAATTCATCCAATTCCTAATTCATCCGTGTCGTTTTCATCCTTCATCCTTCATCCTTCCATGACACCCCTACACCCTTACGGCAGGAGTTCGTAGGTGACTTGGAGGTTGATGGAGATGGTAGATTCGCCGCGTTCGATGGGGACGGCTGCTACGTCGGCTTCTACTGCAGGCATCTCACGCATGATGACGGGCGGAGGGGTGGTGCCGGATTCGGAGATGGTGACGACGGGGCCGAGCTGAACCTCCGCGAGTTGGGCAAGCTGGCTGGCTCGGTGCCGGGCGTCGGCCATGGCGTTCTGGCGTGCCTGGTCCATGAGAGCTGCCGGATCGCTGAAGTCGAACTGGATGTTGTTGACCTGATTGCCGCCCGCCCGAATGGCCGCGTCGAGCGTCTCACCGAATGTGTCTAGGTTGCGGACGGTGATGGAGACGGTGTTGCTGACTTCGTAGCCGGTGATATCGGGCGCTTCATTGTCTCGATGACGGTACTGCGGCCAGATCGCGAAGTTGGTTGTCTGGATGTCCCTCGACTGGATGCCGGCTGCTCGGAGGGTGTCGACCAGGGCGCTCATCCGCTCATTGTTCTCCGCGAGAGCCTGCTCGGCGGTCTCTGCCTCTGTCCGCACGCCGATCTGGATAGTAGCTTGATCGGGTGCGGCTGATACCTCCCCGGTGCCGCTGACCGACACGGTGCGGACCGGCTCCTCCAGCGTGGGCGTCGTGTCCCCTTGAGCGGTC
>JALZCF010000714.1 GCA_030863245.1 Chloroflexota bacterium | reverse complement strand
GGGCATGGGCCTGCTGGCCTTCTTATCCTGCGTGATCGCGCTGAGCTTTGGGTTCCTAATGACGTGGTGTGGTTGGAGCCACGACTTTATGACCAAATTGCGTCTCGTCTTCGGTGTCGTGCTCGTCCAGACCATTCTGACGGCCATCGCCCCCTTCATCCGTAGTGAGTCGGTCTTTCTCGCGTGGATCGTCATCGCCTCCGGCACGCTCGGCATCCGCATGCTCGCCACCTTTAGCCTCACGGTGGATCTCATCCCAATGCGAGATCGAGGGAATGTGGCTGCCCTCATTACCGCCATTGCCTATCTGGCTGCCCCCGTCCTCTCCGGCGATTGGGTGATCGAGCTGTTTGCTATCCCGTTCTCCGGCTTTGGAGCAACCTTCCTCAGTACAGCCCTAGCGATCCAGTGGCGAGTTGGGGGTATGCCGGTGGAGCGCCATCTCAGCATCGTGGACGCGCTCGCCATGCTTTTCTTCGTGGGAATGTTAGGCGTAGCATTCCTTGGCATCGGAAGGAGCGCTGCTACCGGTCGGGGCCTCCAGGAAAGGAGAAGCTCATGAATCACCTACGCCGGCTACTACTGGTCCTCTTCGCTACACTCACCCTAACCGCCTGTGGCGAGCAGGAAGAGGGCAGATTCAGCGGTACCGCGATCCTGTCGGGCGAGCATGTGATCCAAGAGGGGGAGACCGTGGAAGGCGTGGTCCTGCTCGTGGATGGAATGCTTCGCGTCGAGGAGGACGCACGTGTCGAGGGCGCCATCTACGTGCTCGCCCGGGCACTCGAGGTCGAGGGCGAGGTAACAGGTGATCTATCCATCCTTGGCGGAGCATTAGCTATCGGCCCCCGAGCCGAGATTAGCGGGAGGCTTAACGTCGGAGGGGGAACGGTTGCTCGTTCACCGGCAGCGACGGTCGGTGAGGTCGTGGAAACGGATATAGAGAACATGATACCGCTCGATCTCACCGAGCCCGAACGCTCTCTCAGCGATCGCCTGCGCGACTTCCTCCTGCAGACCAGCGCACTCGCCATCCTAGCGTGTCTGCTTGCCCGTTTCATCCCGCAACCGGTGTCGCGCGTCGCGCTCGCCGTCGCCGAGCATCCCCTTGCCGCAGGTGCCTATGGACTTCTCGTCGGGATCGTCACGCCGGCCCTGCTAGTGATAATGGCCTTATTGCTGACGCGATTGGGGACGCGGCACTTCGTCCCAGCCACAGACGAGGTGATATCGGCGAGGGAGTTGACTTATGCCTCATCCCAGGGCAACTCGGGATAGCACCCTCATGCCACGAGCCTTCCTTACCACCCACTGTGAAGCCGAGCCGCTAGCGCCGTGATCAATGAATCACACGTGTGGCACCTTTCGTGCTCAGCGTACAACTGTGGAATGCAAGAGTGTACTGACCGGCAGGAGTGCCACTGCTACAAACGTACACAGAAGGAGCACTGCGATGACGCGAGAGGACAAGACGACCCGAGATTATGATCGTGAGGAGGAAGCTGCGACCGCCGATGCCGACGTCAAGACGAGAACAGGTGGCGCGATTGGTACGACCACTGGCGGTGATACAGATACCGATGATCTAATCGCTGGGGGTGCAGCTGGTGCGACCACCATTGGAGACATCGATGTGGGTGGCGGGAGTGGCAGTGGAGCTGATAGCATGAGCGTCCGTGGGGATGTCGACACAGATAGCATGATTGCCGACGACGTGGACGAACAAAGGGCGGCGGCTGTTGGTGGTGTGGCAGCGGGTGCTGGAGGTGGAATGCCGGCTGACAGTGATCTGGATACGGCTAGCATCGAAGGCACGACAGCAGGTGGGGTAGGGGGCACGCTTACGGGTGGCAACCCCGATGCAGACGTGACGACTGACACGGCAGAGGCGACAGAGTGCGATGAGGGGTAGACAATCAGCTCAGTCTGCGTCGTCCGAGAGGAGATAGTCCAGTCGCTGGCTGAGCCACTGTGATTCGTCCTCGAATCCCACCTCCTCGCTGAAGTCATGCAGGTGGCGGTAACGCTCTACGATGTCGAAACCCACGCTGTGGTGTAGTTTGCGTAGGTCCACCGGACAGAGGTGCAGGGGACGGGCGTCGCTCTCAGTAAGATGATTGGAGCCGTTCATCAGGCAATGGTAAAAGATACAGTGACGGATACCGAACATGTGGGCGCTCTCGTGCGCCAGTACCTTGCAACTGCGACGCAGGAGTAACGTTCGCCGGTCTGCGGGTGTGACTTCACCGAGGAAGCGCGGATCGTAGCGCGCAAAGCTGTAGACGCCAACACGGTGGCGCAAGGAGGCCTGGCCAAAGACAAAGTTCCAGGAAGGCTCTGGATATAGATCTATCATTGTGATGCCTAACATGGCGAAGGCGTCATCCGGCAATCGGCGCCGGAGCAGAGTAAGAATGTCTCCTGTTAAGAGTTGAGGCCGCTGGGTATAGGGATTCTGCCGTGTGGTGATCGGCTGCTCTACCAGATCCAGAGCTGGGAGCACATCGACGTCCATGGTAAAGAAGGCGGTGGCAAAGCGTTGGAGCCGGTCCAGAGAGGGATTGTTCTCCTGCTCGAACTCGCCTAATGGTTGCAAGTAGAGCTTGTCGCGGTGGGCATCTGGCTGATTCGGTCGGGAGCGGAGAAACTGTTCGAAGGTTTGTCCGGGCTCAGGGTGGTTCGCCAGCCAGTCGTTCGGTTCGGGCTTCGGCGTTGGATTGAAGTCGTCACGCGGCGTCAGCGCTCGTTGCGCTGTCTTCGGCAGTCCGGCAGTGGGGCCAGTAGCGGCCAGACGTTCATGGCGGTCAGGTTGTTGGAAAGTCATGGTACTTTGCTACCAGCAAAAATGAAGCCGGTAGGGTTATAGCACGCCGTTTGCTGAACTATTTCGTCGGAAATCTCAATGACAACCCTGGAGGACGATGATGGCGACAGTCGTGATAACGCAGGATAGGGATGATATCGGGAAGGCAATCGATGAGGCGCTGGATCATATCGAGGTTGAGCCATTGGTACGGGGCAAACTGGTGGCTGTAAAGCCTAATGATACGTATGCAACGCCGGAAGACACTAGCGGTGTGACGCAGCCGGACACATTGCGGGCAGTGCTACGTTACATAAAGCAGTTTGAGCCGCGGGAGCTGGTCGTGACGGGTGGGGCAGGGGCTGCTGAGACGGATGACGTGTTCCGCGTCGTTGGCCTGATGGAGGTGGTTGAAGAGGAGGGCGCCACTTTCTTCGATCACAACCGCTCCCCCTTTACGACCGTGAACCTGGACTATGCGCCCGAGGCGGATGTGCAGGGTCCACAGAAGGCGGTGATGGTTAATCCTCGAGTGCTAGAGTATGAAACCCTCATCGCGCTCAACCAGTTGAAGCTACACTCGACGGCAACGGTGACATTGGCTCTGAAAAATATCGCGATGTCCTATCCAGCTGCCGATTACTATGGTCATCCACGTGCTGACGAGAAGCACCAGCATCAGTTTTTCGATGATATGCACTCATTTATTGCTGCAATGGCCCGTCGTTTTCCGAGCCAGTTAGCAATTACTGTTGGACATCCTGCCATGATCGGTACAGGTCCTCTAAATGGATACGCGGTCGAGACCGGCTTGGTAATCGCGAGCACCGATCCGCTGGCTGCCGATGTGGTTGGCGCCAAGCTGCTCGGCTTTAACGCACAGGCAGTTCGGCACCTTTGGGAGGCGGAGCGTCTCCACCTTGGCACGACTGCCATTGAGGAGATGACCTTCCCAGCCATGAGTCTGCAGGAGGCGGTTGGAGTATTTACTGAGGTAGCGTATGGCGAACGTCTTGACTTTTCATAACTTCGTGTAGACATAGTCTATCAAACAGCAATCCTTAACAACAAGAAGAACAACAAGGAGTACACATGCCAGAAATCGGATACGCCCTATCAAGCGAAGAACACCGACCCAACGAACTCGTCCGTAACGCTAAACGAGCAGAAGAGGTAGGATTCACCTTTGCAACGATCTCCGACCACTACCACCCTTGGATCGACAAACAAGGCGAGAGCCCCTTTGTATGGGCAACGATTGGCGGTATCGCTCAAGCAACGGAACGGTTACGATTAAGTACTGGTGTGACATGCCCTACTGTACGGATTCATCCAGCGATCATCGCGCAGGCAGCTGCCACAGCTGCGGCGATGATGCCCGGACGCTTCATGCTGGGGGTAGGTTCAGGGGAGGCGCTCAACGAGCATATTCTGGGAGATCGTTGGCCACCCGCCCCAATCCGTATTGAGATGCTGGAGGAGGCAGTAGAAGTGATCCGCCTACTCTGGCGGGGCGGCATGCAGGATCATCACGGCAAACATTACACGGTAGAGAACGCACAGATCTACACCCTTCCAAACGAACTACCGCCTATCCTCGTTGCAGCCGCAGGACCGATCGCTGCAGAAACAGCGGGACGCATTGGGGACGGACTGATCACTACCTCACCAGACGCAGAATTAGTGAAAACATTCGAGGAAGCAGGTGGCATCGGTAAGCCACGCTACGGTGGCCTCACCGTCTGTTGGGCAGAGAGCGAGGAAGAGGCACGACGCACCGCTTACGAGTGGTGGCCGAATGCAGCTATCACAGGCGAGTTGGGTCAAGAGCTACCGACTCCAACCCACTTTGAGCAGGCCGCCAAGATGGTCACGGAGCAGGACGTCGCCGACGCGATCGTCTGCGGTCCTGATCCGAAGCGGCACATCCAGGCCATACAAAAGTACGTCGACGCAGGAATCAACCACATCTACATCCATCAGGTCGGCCCTAACCAGGAGGGCTTCTTCCAGTTCTACCAGCGTGAGGTACTGCCGGGGTTCGCAGGGCCGGGGTGAAAAAGAGAGCTAGTCGGGAGCACGATGCAAGGTGGAGTGGCGCATGCGCTGCTCTGCCTCGGCCAGCTCCTGAGGTGTGTTGATACTCATCCACTCATAGTCATCTTCCAGGACCACGACATCGATCGCTTTGCCCTGTTGCTGTGCTAGGTAAACCAATTCGAAGATGGGATACTCACCGTTAGGGTAGCGCGGAATGGTCGCAACATGCTCCCTCAACCACGGTACGTCGAAGACATAGGCACCAGTCGCTACTAACTCCAGCTCAAGCCCGCGTGCTACCATAGCGTCATAGCTAAGGAACTCCACTTCACCAGACAGCTTCCGGTAGACTCGCCCAAAGGGAACATTGGGGTCACGCCGGGCCAGTAGTAACGTTATGATACTCCCCAGGGCGCGATGCCGTACCACGAGGTTCTCCAGAGTCGCAGCACGATAAAACGCGGAGTCATCCCCATTTATGACGAGCACGTCTTCCGTATCGGGTGGAAGCTCACGAGAGGCAATATCAAGTGCATGCCCTGTTCCAAGCAGGGAAGCTTGCACGGCGAAGCGGACGCGCTCGCCGGCAACCTCCTCTACTGCCGCACGTACCTCGTCCGCTTGATGTCCTACCACCACAATGATGGTGGCAAGCGGGAGGCGTTGCAGGGTCTGAATGCTATAGTGGATGATCGGTTTGCCGTTTAGCTCCAAGAGAACCTTGGAGCGCTCCGATCCCATCCGGGTACCACGGCCTGCTGCAAAAACGACAGCAGATATGGCTGCGTTACTTCTACTCTTCCGCTGGTCTGGTTGGCGCACTTCGCTCGTCGTCACTCTCTCCGTCGCGCTCAGAGTCCACTCTACCCTTCGTAAGGCTAATATCACCACCTGACATACCAACGGGCGGGCCGCTTCGCTCGATACCCTCTTGCGTGCCACCTAATCCTGGTCCACCCGTACCGGATCTCTCCTCTCGTTTTCCCTGTTCCTCCTCCGGCATTGAGTCCCCCTTTACTTGGTCTGGTAAATATATCTACTGCCACAGTAGCAAGATGCGTTCTATATATAGCCAAGCAGGGAGCATGCCATTCCAGATGGGAAAGGGCGAAAGATACTATCTCTCCAAGAGCTGCGTTGCGATTCGGTTGATCTGCTCTCTAGCCTGTGCCTCGCCACCTCGCGTATGAAACGGTACGCGGAGCGGTGGAGTTTCGAAGTACTGCTGCGTCGCTCGCCGACCAGCTTCGATAAGGGTAGCGCGACGCTCATCGCTCATGTCGAATTCGGTTGTTCCATACCCTTCTGCCGGTAGGCGCACGACAAGCTCTTCTAAAGCTTCAAGGACCATCTTGTCGTGGGCTTGCGTCATCGTGTCGATTAGCCGCCGAACACGCCGCACGGTACGGAGCCTTGCTGCATCTAGCCTGGACGTGTGACTCGGTACAGGAGGTGCTCCTTCGACGGGTAGTGTTTCATCAATAAGTAGGCCGAGGATATTCTCGCTGCGCTTCGGTCCCATAACGGCAGTTACATGAGGTTCGTCCGACACAAAAAGCTCAATTGGGAAGTTGGAGAGCATACCGCCATCCACGATCGCATGCCCTATCACCTCGCGATCGCGGTATCCGCGCCACTCTGGTTGCCAGATTACCTCCTGCCAAAGGAGAGGGAGGCTCATCGACATTCGTACAGCCCACACAACCGGGCAATCGGGTGCCGTGTGGTGATTCAGCACCAGAAGCCGACCTCCAGTCGTATCTGCTGCGATGAGAGTAAGCTCGACGTTCGTAACGTAGTAGAATTGCTCCAATGTCATAGGACTAAAGTGCCGGGGCGAACCCTGGAATGTGCCACTATCCAGCTTGCGTTGCAGCCAAACCATAAACTCGTCTGCAGCATACCATCCACCACGTTCCACGAAGGAGAAGAGATGCGCATAGCGCGTTCGTTTTAGCAATGTTTCCACTATCCAGTCGTCTAGCCTTGTCTCAATTGCAGTTGGAATGAATGGGAGATCGATGGTTTCCAAGGCACCACGCAGCACGCTATTATTGATTTCTTCTTCAGTAAACGAGGTAGGCGTACTGAGAAAGTCCGCGAAGACGTGGCGCCCATCCGGCAATTTCTCGTCCAGTGCCTCCTGCATCTCTGCCGAGTCGTAGCCTGCTGCAAGGAAGGTGGCAGTGATCGCACCCGCTGATGTTCCCATGAGCCGATCGTAGCTGTGGCCGCGTGCTTCGAATTCCTGCATGGCACCGACGAAGACCATACCTTTCGCGCCGCCTCCCTCGAATACCAAGTCGTAT
>JALZCF010000713.1 GCA_030863245.1 Chloroflexota bacterium | reverse complement strand
GTGGGTACCAGAATTGGGCTGTCATCACGACACTGCCAATTTATATCCCGGCTGGGGATTTCACCCTGAAGCTGGTCACCGATACCTGCTGCTTCAACATCGACGAATTCACGATCGCCACCACCACGCCGCACCATGCCGTTACGATTCCTGGTCGGATCGAGGTGGAGGACTATCTTCCCGGTGGGCAGGGCGTGAGCTATTTCGACACGACGAGTGGCAATGCCGGTGGGAGCTATCGCCGCGACGATGTCGATATCCAGCCCTGTACGGATCCGCTCACCGAGCCGGGTGTCCCATGCTACAACGTCGGGTGGATTCGTCAGGATGAGTGGCTCGCCTACGAGTTCCAGGTTGCCGAGGGCGGCAGCTATATCTTCACGTTGCGTGCCGCGACGCCCTACACGGGACGAAGGGTGCGCCTGGAGATTGGTGGCGTGGATCGGACAGGGTCGATTGAGATTCCCTCGACCGGTGCGTACACGACCTGGAGTGACGTGGTGAGTGCCCCGATCACCTTGGAGCCGGGCCTGCATCGCCTGCGGATCGTGGCCGAGACCAGCAGTTTCAACCTGAACTTCGTGACGGTTACTCGTGCCTGAGCCAGCACTGTGGCCCTCGATTCCCCTTGGTGTCCACCGGCAGGACCAGCATGAGGGCAATCAGGTCATCGCAGAGCCTGTCGGGAACGACAGATCATAAGGTGCACCATCATCCGGCCCTGGGGTGGCTGCCAGGAAGCATGAAGATACGACGATCTGGCCGTTCCGTTTCTGGCGATGGTCCTCATTAGCCTGTACCTTGGAGTGGCTAAGTGGTCCATCCAGTAAGTCAGCCCTAGAATAGCGCCCCTCAGTGAGGAGGTGCGCGATGGTGTTGCAGGTACGACTGATGACCAGCGAGGAGGTGACGACCATTGAGCGCCGCGCCCGGTCGCTCACCGATCCGGCACGGCACGTCGAGCGGGCCAAGATCACCTGGCTGGCGCGCCAGGGCCGTGGGGTGCTCGCCATCGCTCAGGAACTCAGCCTGTCGCCGGACACCCTCCGATGGTGGCGCAAGCGCTTCAATGCCCATGGACTCGATGGCTTGGAGGACCAGCCCCGGTCGGGACACCCGCCGACCTACACGCTGGAGGAGATCGTCGCCGTCAGTGAGGCTGCTCTGACCACGCCGCAGGCGCCGGGCCGGCTGTTCGGCAGTTGGACGCTCGCTCGGCTCGGGGGATTGCCGTCAAGCGCTCGCAGATTGACGAGGTGCTCATCGCTGAGGGGCTGCGCTGGTGGCAACAGGAGACCTGGTTCGGCGAGTGGGTGGATCCGACCTTCGCCGACAACAAGGGGTCATCGTGACGCTCTACACCGAGCCGCCGCCCGGCAGCGTGGTCGTCTGCCTCGACCAACTGGGGCCGGAAAGCGCCAAGAGCTTCCCAGGCCAGCAGGTCGTGTCCCTCCACGACGATGGCCGGCGTACGCGGGCCACCCAGGAGATCGACGATGGACGCCGAGGCACGGACTCCATCTTCGGCGCCTTCACCCCGGCCGACGGCGCGGCGCTGACGATGCCCGACGACCGCCGGACCAGCACCAACTGGATCGACGTCCTGAGCCGAGGCGAGGCCCGGCTGCCGACCGAGGTCGAGTGGGTCTACGCCATCCTGGACAACCTCAGTGTCCATCGGGCCACCGACGTGCTGCTATTCGCACTGGCCCACCCACGCTGGGAGTTCGTCTTCCAGCCCACGTACGCCGCGTATCTCAACCTGATCGAGCCGTGGTGGAAGGTGCTGCGCTCGCTGGCGCTCAAGGGGCGGCGGTTCGAGACGTGGGAGGAGGGGTGCCGGGCGGTTGAGGATGCGACCAGCTACTGGAACGCGCATCGGCACCCCTTCATGTGGGGGTGTCGCAAGCGGCGGACGATGCGGCGTCACGCTGGTATCGCTGCTGTGCCGAAAGCTGCCCAGGACTTACCGGATGGATCACTTAGCATGATGCTGCACAAGTGTATGGTGTGAGTCCCGGCACATGGAGGTGAATGGGATCAGCAGCCCTTGCGGTCTGCCGGCAAATCCGGAGAGTAGTCCAGCCACCACCTGGCGTCGTTGCTGTAACACCAGTAGCTCCACCTCGTGTGCATGCTGCACCGGGATCCTGTCTGAGCGATCAGCGGAAATCCGGAGGAGAGCGTGACGTCCATGGTCAGATCAAGCCAGGATAGCTGTGCTCTTGTTGTCCTGCCGATAGTTGGTGCCGTGCGATTCGCGGTTTCCGTTCCGCCAATGCCATTCACCTGAACGAGGTGGAGCGACTGGCGGCCATAATGACGATTTCTTCAGCGGATGCTCGCTAACGTAAAAGGAACTAATCAGAAGCACCACATATCATTCAGACATGCATTACAGACTGCGTGAAAGAGCGTGTCTTTGGTCTACCACAATGATCGATGACAGTACATGCATGGGAGACAAATCGTGACACCTGTCGTGAGTGTGCTTATAGCCGCGTACAACATGGGATCATACCTTCCGATAGCGATAGAGAGCGTGCTCGCACAGGATTTTGACGACTTTGAGCTTGTCATCAGCGACAATATGTCAACGGATGAGACGAGTGACATCGGGCAGCGATATGCTCGCCAGGACGCGCGCATCAAGTACTTCCGCAATAGTGTCCACGTCAATGCGGCGGAGAACTTCAACCTATGCTACCAACGGTCCAATCCTGCAGCGAAGTACTGGGCGATGCTTGCGGCCGACGACTGGTGGAAGCCAGGTCTGCTGAGCACCCTCGTAGGAGTCGCCGATCGAGACCCATCACTGACAATCATTCATACCGATGCTACCCTGACACATGCCGACGGCAACCCATCCAGTGTCAAGTATTCTGAGTTGTGGAATCACTTTACCATTCCCATCCCGGGGCATGGACCACATCAAGGCGTTCGGCAACTGTTCCAGGGCTGCTACATCATGGCCCTTGCTACGCTCGTCAACCGTGATATGAAAGAGCACATCCTTCCAACAGGTCGTCTAATGGATCCATCACTCATGCTGACACCCGACTACGACCTATGGCTGCAGCTCTTCGTGCGCGGGGCAAAGGCGTTCTACGTAGACGAACCCCTAGCGTACTACCGAAAGCACGACACCGCTATGACTATGCCATGGAACGATCTACGCCGGCTTCGCGAAGAGATGATGATTTTCAAGGAGAAGCTTGCCGGTATTTGCCCTCCGGAACTGGAGGAGCTTCGCGTCGAAACTCTGCAGAGCCGGCTTGCTCACCTCGGTTTTGAGTTGTTAGCGGCAGAGCAACCAAATGAAGCGAGGCGATTGCTACGCGAGGCTGGCGCCCTCCACTCCCGGCGACGTCTCGATATTCCAGTAGCTCGCTTGGTATCTGGGCTGCCGCTTCCCGCGCCACTCCGCGCCAGCATCTGGCAACAGGCCGTGCGCGGTCACCAGATGTTGGTCCGATGAAGGTCAAGGAACTTGCCGTTCGTAACGGTCTCTGGAATGCCCTTTCGACCGGGTTTGCCGGTGTCACAGGCCTGCTCGGATCAGTTCTGGTCGTGCGAAGTCTTCCATCCAGCGACTACGGCGTTTTCAGCTACTACCTGTGGCTCGCGAGTATCGCGGTAGCGGTCGCAACGTTGGCACTTCCGATCTCACTCACCAAGGTCACCTCGGAATTGATTGGACAGGGAGATGACGGCGAAGCATCCGCGCTCTCGGTGTCGGTGATCCTGGGGGTGTTGGCCCTCGGTACGCTGATCACCCTCGGGTTCCTGATTTGGGCCTTCAGCGCATCGTCGTCCCAGCGTATCTTCCTCCTCATCATCGCTGCGGTCATGGTTCCTCATAGCGTGACACCGGTCCTGCTCTCAGTATTGTGGGGACGCCAGCGATACAAACCCGTCGCAATCATGCTGCTGGTTGCGTCTTGCTGGCAGTTGGCTCTCATTGGCCTGGCGTTTCGTGAAGGATGGGGTTCGGCTGGCTTCGTCGTCGCCATCCTTTCGGGGAATGTTGTCAATGCGGCGGGACTCTGTCTCGTCCTCGCTCGCGGGCGTGACGCCATCTATCGGTCCTGGCGAGAGTTCCGTTTGCCACGGCAGTCGACACAGCGTCGATTTGTTGCATTCCTGGTGCCCGCGACGTTCTCACAGCTGTTCACCGTTGTCGTCTGGAGCGGTCCGAAATCTTCTTCCTTGAACGGTTGAGTAGCTTCGAGCAGGTTGGGGTGTATGCCGTCGCCTACACGACTGCGGCGATCAGCATGGTCTTGGGTTGGGCATTAGTAAACGGCTTTCATCCGGCCATCTCAGAGGATTTTGGTGCCGGCGAGTGGAGCCGGATTCGCGAGAAAGTGCGGCAAGGCGTACTTCTCGCCGCACTCTACGCAGTGCCGGTGACGTTCGGAAGCTGGGCGACCCTGAATGGCCTGTTCGTGGCCATGTACGGTGCGAAAGTGCTTCCGTCAGTTCCCGTTGCGTACGTCCTGTTTGCAGGACTACTCCCCGGTGTCATGGGAAGCATGCTTGGCATCATGGTCAGTGCAGTCGGTGGCATCTGGTTGCATGTTCGGCTTGGGCTTGTCATGTCGGTTGTCAACGTTGCCCTTGCGATGGTATTGATACCCCGGGAGGGTGCCTTGGGAGCCGCTGTTGCCAATACCAGTGCCCAGGG